>JACREK010000044.1 GCA_016218275.1 Candidatus Gottesmanbacteria bacterium
CCGTAATCAATTATTGCTATCATATGTTTTGTATTCTTCGAACGAGCCCTACGACTGCGCTCAGGGTAAACTCCGCGAGTTGAGAAGTTTATTGATAGTAGTTCTCGACTCTGCTCGAACAATAGTCTTATAATTTTCCTTTTGTCGATGGAATTCCATTATCTAATCTCTTATCAAATTCAGCCGCCATGCGGGCAGCACGGGCCACTGCCTTAAAAATCGCTTCAATTTTGTGGTGATCATTTCTACCGTTTTCTACTTTTATCTGCAAATTCATTTTTGCATTTTGGGCAAAAGCATCCCAAAAATCATAAACTAATTCCGTTGGAAGATCGCCAACTTTCTCACGAGTAAACTGACAATCGAGACGGAATGTATACCGTCCAGAAAAATCCACGGCAACTGTTGCCAATACTTCATCCATAGGTAAGATAAAAAACCCGTATCGATTGATACCCTGTTTGTCACCAAGAGCTTTGGCAAAAGTTTCTCCTAAAACAATACTTACATCTTCAACAATGTGATGCTCATCAAATACTTGTTTGTCTTTTGCTTTTATGTCCAAATCAAATAATCCCTGGCTGGAAAAAATCTCAAGCATATGATTAAGAAATCCGACAGGCGTATCGATAGAATATTCTCCACTACCATCAAGATTGAGTTTTACCTCAACCTGTGTTTCCTTGGTTTTTCTTTTAATGACTATTTCTCTCTTGCTCATAACAATACCTCCTGTAAATGATTAATATTGGTAATCTGCATATCTCCTAAGTTTTCTTTTCCGACAAAAACACATGGCATATTTGCCCGTCTTGCCGCAATAACATCGTTAATGGTATCCCCTATATAAATCAGCTTCTCTACCCGCATTCTTTTTTTTGCTTTCAGAAGAGGATCCGGGAATGGTTTTTCTTTTGCCGCATCTTCTAATGCCACAATATATTCTTCCGGGAAAAAATCTTGTAATTGAAAATTTTTTACAGCAAACAATGCTTCTAATCTCGGTCTACCGGTTACGATGCCAAGTTTAAAATTCATATGATTTAATACATCCAGAAGTTCAATTGAAACTAAACATTTTTCATCCAGAATTAGCCCGCGTATATTTGTAAGTGGTGGATTCCGTTTCTCAATTTTCTTATAAAGAAGACTACCAAGATAAAAAACCTGAAATATGTCTTTAATCTCTTTGTATTCACGAGTTTGTTTGTTTATAGGTTTTAAGGTTTTTACCTCCTCTCCCAATTTTTCTTTTTTTATTCTTTTTGATAAAAGATCGATTAATACAAAAGTTGCATCCCAGTCATTGTTAAACCCCGGTAGATTTTTAATCTCAGCAATATCTTTTTGTGTTACTCTTACAAATAAACCTTTTTGGCCCAAGAAAAGATTTACAGTCTTTTCTATCGCCACTCGATAAGAAGATGTAACATCTACCAAAACTCCATCCATGTCAAAAATTACGCTATCTATTTTCATAGAATCTCCTTTAATGTTTTAAGTAACAAATTATTTTCCCGAGGACTTCTGACTGTAATTCTTACACAACCCTCCAGATATTTTTTATTGCTCCGGTCACGAATAATAATTCCTTTCTCTTTCAGTCTCTTATAGATATTCGATGCTTTTTCTCCGATCTTGACCAAAAGGAAATTTGCATACGAAGGATAAACAGAAAGACCTAAACTTATTAGCCCTTTTGTTAACCGCTTTCTCTCGGTAATAATCATTTGTACCTGTTTTTTTATCCACTCCCTATCTTTCTCCAATACGAATTCCGCCAATTTATAAGACAGGAAACTTACTCCCATAGGAAATCGTATCGCGTCAAATTTTATACTTAGAAATGGATTGGCAACTAGATATCCTATTCTTGCTCCTGCCATCGCCGCAAATTTTGAAAAACTTCGTAAAATCACTAAATTTTCATATTTCTTTAATAGAGGTACTGCAGTCTTTCCGTAGAATTCTCTATAGACTTCATCAACAACTACAACCGCATCGGAGTTTTTAATTATCTTTTCAATTGACCTTTGTGAAATAATTGATGCGGTCGGATTATTTGGGTTAACTAAGAATATTATCTTTACTCTCTGTTTTTTACTTTCTTCAATAATCCTTTTCTCATCAACTGTAAATTTTTTTCCAATCAATGTAACTTGTAAGTTTCGTCCTTTATTTATTCCACATTGAATTGAAAACATCTCATAAGTTGGCGGTGTGGTAATGAAATAGTCGCCGGGATCAAGAAATGTCTTTGCCAATACGTCAATTGCTTCATCACCACTATTGGTAACTGTAACCATATCTTCTGATACATTCTCATAATCTGCTATCAATTTTTTAAGTCTTTTATAGCTTGGATCTGTGTATTCATTAATCGGGCAATTACTTTCCATTTCTTGAAGAAATAATTTAAGACTAGGAGGCGGAAAAGGAAGAGTATTGGTGTCGAATCGAAGCATTTTCTCACTGAATTCCTCCTCCCATTGATAAGGAGTAATATTTTGAGCAACTTTCGATAGATATTTTTTGACACTCATATTTTCTTTTATGTCATTCCGAGCTTGCCGAGGAATCTCTCGCGTATGCGAGATCTCAAATAAATTGAGAGATTCCTCGTCGTTTCACTCCTCGGAATGACAGACTTCCCTCGTAAACCTTATACTCGTTGCATTCTTGTGTGCCGGTAATTGTTCTACTTCTGCAATTGTTTCAATAGTATTTCTTATGCTTAATAATCCAGTCTTTGTACATTTTTGTATCTGCATCCATTTTCCATAAGCTTCAACACTAAGCGGCTGGTACATCTTTGCCGCTCCCCCTGTTGGCAATACATGATTGGCGCCTGTAGCATAATCTCCGCTTGATTTAGTGGTGAAATCACCTAAGAATACCGACCCTGTATTTTGTATTTTTGAAGCAATTATTTCCGGATCTTTGGTCATAATCTCCAAATGTTCAGGCGCATATTCGTTGGTAAATTTAATTGCTTCATCCAAAGAATCAACTACTCCAATTAACCCATATCTTTTTAATGACTCACTTGCTCTATCTCTTGTAAATAATTTATTTAATTGTTTTTCAATTTCTCGCCCTGTCTGATTGGCAATTTCCCAAGAAGTTGTCAAAAGTA
>JACREK010000048.1 GCA_016218275.1 Candidatus Gottesmanbacteria bacterium
AACCTCCCCTTTGAGGAGGCTCTGCCTTCTATTCTATCAAATTAGGAGGATAATTTAAAATGAAAAATGATCACTAGTGTCCCAACGTTTCTTTGAGTAATGGCATCTGCTCATAGTTTAAATCACGATTTCCCAAATAATCCGCACTTGTTAAAGCTGTTAAAATCGGCGTTTTTTCGAATAACGCAACACTCAGAACTTGCAGTATTGAATAAAGCGACAATTTTAAATTGAGTTGTTTCTTGATTATAGCGATTAGAACGTAAACTGAAATAGCAATCCAGATTTGAGTCTTGACCGCATTCTCTGAGGTGCCGTAAAACGCTTTGATTTTCAAATGTTGTTTGATCCACTTGAAAAACAGTTCGACCTGCCAACGTGATTTGTAGAGATTGGCAATCACCTTTGCCGAAAGGTTCATATTGTTGGTGAGGAAGACGAGCCTCTTGTTGATTGTCCGGTCGATGTAAACAATGCGGCGCAGCTTTTCGGGATAATGTTTTCTTGGATAATATCCGGTTAACATACCAATTTGGTCTGCCATTATCTCGCCTGATTTTTTCGTTGGCCGGGAAAACATTTTCCTGAATTTGGTGTTTTTCTTTGCTCGTGTTACAAAAAATGCTGGTGTTTTGTGAATAGTATAAAGACGCCCAAAATCCAAATATCCGCGATCCATGATGTAAATTGCCGACGATTCCAGGCATAATTCGTCCAGGATTGTCACATCGTGTATATTGCCAGGTGTAATAATAACTGTTGTGGGAATGTTGCCCCGCAGGTCCAAAAGAGTGTGCAATTTTACCGCAGCTTTGGTCTTGTGAAATCGCGCCCATGGAAAAAGAGCAAGACATAAATCGATAACCGTAGAATCCAAAGCGTATACTGCGTTGTCGAGTTCTATGCCAAAATCCTCTCCAGAATACAATGCTTTCGCTTTCCGGATTAATATCTGAGCAAAGTCCCCATAGATTCTCCAATCTCGAACGCTGTTGGCATTCGCTAAAGTATTTCGTGCTGCTCCACTTCGAAATCCCATATGATACAGTTTGGATTTCATAGTACGCAAACATGTTTCGATATCTCGAAGACTTTCTCGATAAGTCAATTGTGCAAATGTCATGCACAAATATTGATCCCCGAATTGACTGGACATATAGTTAAGAGATAGTATTAGTTAAATTTGGAGGTAAGAAATGGGAAAACACAATCGGTATACATCTAAACAAAAGCTTGAAATTGTCCTTGAAGGAATCCGGGGTGAGACCACGATAACAGAGCTTTGCCGCAAATATGGTATTGGTTCGAATATGTACTACAAGTGGCGGGATTTGTTTGTTCGTAAGGGTGAAGAAATCTTTGCTAACCGCGGCAACTTTGCTTCTGAACAAGTATATGTTGACCGGATCCGTGAAATGGAACGGGTTATTGGCCGCCTGGCCATGGAAAATGAGATTTTAAAAAAAGCGGAAAGTATTTTAAGCCGAATTTAAAAAGGAGAAACCAGATGGTTGGCGAGCTCAGAGAAAAATATCCCATAACAGCAATCAGTCAAGCACTGGGCTTAAGCCGGAGTGGGATTTATTATCTGCTTAACCATCAGGATAAAGTTATGAATAAATTGGAAAAAGTAAGAGAAAAATATGTTCATCTTAAATTTATCTTTGACAGTCTCTGTCGGGAATTTCCCAAATACGGCTATCGCAGGATTGGGGCCATGCTGAGGCGTCGACATAAAATCCGCATGAGTAAAAAGACCGTACAATGGATAATGAGAGCCTTTAATCTAACCTTGCCAGTGAAAAGGAAACGTTTGCCGCGTTCTCGCACAAAACAGGTTAAAGCCATTCAGCCATATCAGCTCTGGCAAACGGATATGACCAAGATTTGGGTCAAGGGAACTGGCTGGATGTATTTCTTTGCGATAATTGATTGTTTTACTCGTGAGATTGTGGGCTGGACTTTTAGTATGTTTGCTTCGGCCAGAGAAGCATTGAAAGCTTTGGAAATGGCAGTCGATAACCATTTTCCTGACGGGGTTCCACAGGATTTGAGTTTAAACCTTAACAGTGACAATGGCTGCCAGTTTGGAGCAAGATTGTATCAGGGTGCAGTTAAAGCTTTCGGTTTTTCTTTTACCCGAACCGGCTATGATACGCCTGAAGACAATGCCTATATCGAAAGTTTCTTTGGCAAATTCAAAGAAGAGGAGGTGTGGATTAAAGAATATGAGTCACCATTTGAGGCTGAGTTTTCAATTGCGGGATGGATTCACAAATACCATTTCGAAAGGCCGCATTCCAGCCTTAATTATTTAACGCCTACGGAATTTAAAGAAATGTGGCTTGAGAAAAAAAAGTCTCTTAATCAGCTTGCAAAAACGTCTTGCAAAACGTCTGTCAAAACGTCTTGACAAATGGGGGTCAGGTCAGACTTATACAGATTTCTTTGATTTTTGCCAAAGATATATATCTCCTATCCTCATATTTTTATCAACTGCTTTACACATATCATAGATTGTGAGTGCCGCAATAGAAACTGCGGTGAGGGCTTCCATTTCTACCCCCGTTTTTCCAACACACTCAACCACGGATTCAATTTGGAGGTGATCTTTTTTAATTTTAAAGTTCAAATCAACTTTGGCTAAAAGCAATGGATGACACAGGGGAATTAGTCTGCTGGTTTCTTTTGCTGCCAAAATGCCCGCAATTTTGGCCACCGCCAGAACATCGCCTTTTTGAATCTGATTTCTCTTTATTAGCTCAATAGTTTTTTTACTTAAAAAAATTGAACCTTTAGCTTTTGCAATTCTCTTTTCGTCTGGTTTAGCACCAACATCCACCATTTTGGCCTTACCAAAATCATCTGTATGGCTAAATTTTTTATCCACCAATTTGCACCATCTCCCTCTGGTAACAAGTTTGTCCGGCTTCTGGCTTGCTTTCAACCGCCAT
>JACREK010000001.1 GCA_016218275.1 Candidatus Gottesmanbacteria bacterium
CTTATAATCTGGTTAATATACCCAGATGGAGCAGTTGTCATAGCAGAGTCAGACAAAGCCCCAGCAGACACATCTGTGACCCAGGGAAATCCGCTTTTGACCGAATAATATCTGATTGCGGAATTATATACTTCGGTAGTCGTATTTCTTCTTGAAGTATCAGTACCTTTCTTTAACTGCTCAAAAGGATCAACAGTTGCCAGAAGTCCTACCGCCAAAGCGCCCAAAAGTGCGATAACTATAAGAAGTTCGATCAGTGTAAAACCTTGATTAATTTTCAATTTTAAATTTTCAATTTTCAATTTAATTTTTCACCTCCTCCAAATTAGACCAATTGGTCTAATTAGACAAATTTGCTAGAACTTGCTTGTCAAAGAGTAAATCGGCAGAAGGACCGCCATGACCAAAAAACCGACTCCCAAGCCTAATACAACCATGATAAGAGGTTCCATAAGCGTTGTCAAGGAACGTATCGCCGTTTCTGCTTCAGTCTCAAAATATACCGATAATTTCATCAGAGAATCACCCAGTTTACCTGTCTGTTCGCCAACAGCTACCATCTGTCCTAAAATTGGCGGAAACAGGGGATTATTTGACAGAGGCTCAGAGAGCGGAAAACCTTTTTCCACTTTTTTGGCCGCCGCAGAAAAAGTTTCTTTATATAATATATTTCCGGTGGCATTTTGAGATATTTCCAGTGCCTGCAATATCGGCACTCCGCCTTCAACAAGCATTGATAATGTTCTAGTCACTTCAACCAGTGTAGCTTCCTTAATCAATGACCCGAAAACGGGTATTTTCAAAGATAAAGCAGCCAATACATGTTTACCAAACCAGGTTTCTTTCCAGCGGAGAAAAAACATTACCAAAAAAACTGCACCTCCTATAATCAGATACCATGAATTGATAAGAAAAGAGGAAACGGCAATAAGAATCTGGGTAGGCACAGGGAGACTGACGCCGAATTCTTTATACATGGTGGTCAGTCTCGGTACTACCACGGTCATCACGATAAATGTCACTATACCCATACCGCTGATAACAATTGTCGGATAGATAAGCGTTCCTCTGACCTTGCTGCGAAAACTGCGGGATTTTTCCAGATTATCGGCAAGTCTGGACAATATGACATCCAACTTTCCCGAAGCTTCTCCAGCTTTCACCAAAGCAATATAAATCGGCGGAAAAATTTTGGGATATTTTTCCAGAACTTCGGCAAAAGATTTACCTCCTTGGACATCTGTGGCTATTTGATTTACCAGTTTTATAAGGGAGGGTTTTGACAACTGCTGCTGCAATATGGAAAGTGACTCTACCAGAGTCAGCCCGGCGGTTATCATGGTTGCCAGCTGCCGTGTAAAATGGACCAGTTCATCAAAAGAAACTCTGTCTCCTCCCAATGAAAGAGAAATCGGCGGAGTGTATTCTTTGATATTGATTACATATAGCCCCCGTTCGTGAAGAAGATTTGCAGCTTGGGGTAAAGTCGTTGCTTCAACTATGCCTTTTTGTGTTTTTCCTTGATTGTCTTTTGCTTTATAGTTAAATCTGGCCATATCAACGTTGCGCCAGCTGAAGATATCTCTCTGGCCTTATGGCATACTCCAGCGCCACTTCATGGGAAACTACATTGTTTTCTACTAATTGGTGCAGATGTTCCTCAAAAAGTATCATTCCTTCTGCTTTCGATGTCTGAATAATATTGTCAATCAGATGAGTTTTGCCTTCTCTTATCGTATTTTTAACGCTTGGATTCCCCAATAAAACTTCACAGACCGGTACCCGGCCAACGGCCATGCTTGGAACTAAACGTTGAGCTACAATTGCCGATATGACCATCGAAAGCTGGGACCGTACCTGGGACTGGGAAGATGCTGAAAAACTGTCGATAATCCTGTCAATAGTTTGAGCAGCTGAGTTGGTATGCAGCGTGGAAAAAACCAGATGTCCCGTCTCGGCAATAGTCAAGGCGGAGGAAATTGTCTCAAAATCTCTCATCTCACCGATATAAACAACATCCGGATCTTCTCTCAAAATATTTCTAAGTGCGGAAGTCCAGGAGTGGGTATCCTGATACATTTCTCTTTGGGAAATTATGGATTTGGCTTTTGTGTAGACATATTCAATCGGATCCTCAACTGTGATTATATGAGAGCTGCGGGTATTATTGATTTCGGCAATGATGGAAGCAAGTGTAGTAGACTTACCTTGTCCTGAAGCTCCAGTCAAAAGAACAAAACCCTGTTTCAATTTGGCAAATTCATGTAAAATCGGCGGCAGATTCAGTTCATCTATTGTGGCAACTGTTGCCGGAATCAGACGGAAAGATGCGGAAAGAGTATTCCTTTGGAAGTAAGCATTACCCCGGAATCGTATTTCTTTACCATCAGAAGTAGTTACTACGGTTGAAAAATCCAGCTCCTTGTTGGCAAGCAAAAGTTCTTTTTGGGCAGGATTTATAAGTGCAAAAATCATCTGTTCGACATCTGCGCAAGTTAGCTCTGGAAAAGTTATCAAAGAATGAAGCTGTCCATGAATCCGCAACGTTGGTACATGAGCAACAACCAGATGCAAATCCGAGGCATTGCGGGTTAATGTAACAGTAAGAAGCTCACGGATATCCATAAATTTTTCGTAATCGTTCAGGAATAGTCAAAACTTTGTCATTCCGAGTGTAACGAGGAATCTCTCGCGTATGCGAGCTCGAACAAGCCTGCACTGAGCTTGTCGAATGTGTCGAGAGATTGCTTCGTCACGCATTATCATGCGTTCCTCGCAATGACATTTCTTTGTCAAATCCTGAACGATTACATAAAATTAGTGTTTATAAGTTCTTGTGTTCTTCAGTTTTTATTACTCCTGAGCTACTCTAAGTATTTCTTCAATGGTGGTAATTCCTTCTATAACTTTGAGGTATCCATCCTGTTTCATCGTAATCATTCCTTCTTCTCTTGCCTGTTTTTCTATATCATCAGCCGAGCCTCTTTCCAAAATCAGTTTGGCAGAAGCTTGGGATATGCTGACAACTTCAAAAATTCCAATCCTGCCCAAATATCCGGTATTGTTGCATTCTTTGCAGCCCCGTCCGCGGAAAAGTTCTAATTCTTTTTTATCCGGCGGATATAGATTGCCCAAAATATTTTTAATATCAGCGGCTACTTCCAAAGAGGGAGTATAAGTTTCTTTACAGACGGTACAAATTTTTCTGGTAATTCTTTGAGCTTCCACCGCATTTAATACCGAAACCACCAAAAATGGTTCGGCGCCAAGGTCAAGCAGTCTGGGTATAGCTGTTGCGGCATTGTTGGTATGCAGCGTGGAAAAAACCAGATGTCCCGTTAAAGCTGCCTGGATGGCCAGATTTACGGTTTCATTATCACGTATTTCACCAACCAAAATGATATTGGGATCCTGCCGCAAAAAAGACCGCAAACCAGAGGCAAAAGTGAGCCCTGCCGTCGGATTTACCTGCACCTGGTTCAGCCCGACTATCTCATATTCCACCGGATCTTCCAATGTCACTATATTCACTTTCTCCGTATTAAGCTTGGTCAGGAGGGAATAAAGAGTTGTCGTTTTTCCGCTTCCTGTCGGCCCGGTCACCAGAATAATTCCGTGCGGTCTGGTGACTGCAGTTTCCAGATTTTTCAAAGATATGCCGCGCAGTCCCAACTCATTCAAACTGGGAATTCCGCCTGTCTTTTTCAACAGTCTCATCACCACTTTCTCGCCATGCATGGTAGGAAGTGTTGAAACCCTCAAATCCACTTCTTCTTGGGCAAGCTTGAAATTAAAACGTCCGTCTTGAGGTATACGGCGTTCGTCAATCTTCATATCCGAGAGAATTTTTATTCTGGAAATAACCGCTTCATTCATCGCTTTGGGAAGAGCAAGCTTTTCATGTAATATTCCGTCTATTCTATAGCGCACGCGGACTCTTCCCTCCTGAGGTTCGATATGGACATCTGAGGCGCGACTGCGAACGGCATACTCAAGGATTGTAGAAACAATTTTGGCAATCGGAGCCTCTTTTATAATTTTCCCGATATTTTCCGCTTCAATAGTTTTTACTTCACCTTCACTTGTCTCTTTTAGTGCCTCTGATACTTCCGTTGATAATCCTGCGGAATATTCCTCTTCTATCTTTTGCATTATTTCGCCTTCTTTGGCCAAATAGGGAACTATGGATTTACCCGCCTTCTGTTCCAGGAATTCAATCAGAGGAAGATCCATCGGCTCTACCATCGCCACTTTCAGCTTATCTTCTTTTTTATCCAACTCAAAAGGAATCAGTTTGTATTTTCGGGCGACCGGCTCTGGTATAAAGTTGAGAATCTCGGGAGAAATACCCCGGCCAACCAGGGAGACATAAGGAACGTGTACAATTTGGGCTTTTGACTGCAGGAGCGTATCCTCATCGACAATATTTTTGGAAAGAAGTATTTCTGAAACAGTACGGCCTGAATTGATGGCAGAAACTTTTATTTCCTCGGCCATCGCTTCTGTGATTCGACCGCTGTCTAATAAAGTAGTTAGAATTTGTTGATCAACATTCATGGGCAGGAAATTAAAATCTTAAATCCAAATATCGAAATCACAAATAATATCTAAATGACAGTCAACCTGTCATCCCGACCAAAGTGGAGGGATCTCTAAAAATATTTAGAGAGATTCCTCGACAAGCTCGGAATGACACAAAGTGTCAATTTATTTAGGATTTCGGATTTCGTGCTTCGAATTTATGGATTATTTCTATTATCTCCATTCTGGCGTATAATTGTCAACAGAGGAAAGCAATATGCAAACCTATCTAATAGCTTCTAACAATCAATTGTTTGTCAACGAACAAGTCGAAAAGATAAAGAAACAACTCAATGTTTCTCCTTTTAATCTTCATGAAATAACACCTTCTCCGTCAATTTCAATTGCAACTGTCCGAAATATTACTGCGATTTTAAGCCGCAAACCGTATGGAGGCGGCGGCAGACTGCTGATTATAAGAGGTGTGGAAAAAGCAACTCTTGAGGCGGCAAATGCCATGCTGAAATTATTGGAAGAACCGCCACCGGAAAATATAATCATCTTAACCTGTGACAATATAAACCGACTTTTGCCAACTATTGTCTCCCGCTGTCAGATAATTGTGGATAGTCAAGGAACCGGCGGGAATTTAACTGATTTTGAAAAGATAACTTCCCTGGTCAAAAAGATTATTCTGGCTTCAACCGGAGAGAGGTTGTTGATGGCGGGGGATCTGGCAAAAGGAAAAGAAGACACCCTTTTGTTTTTGGATTCTCTTCTTTTTGTTCTGGAAAAAAATCTTCACCGGAAGTCAAAAGACATTCCTCTTTCTCCCGTTGAAATCAGTTCTATCATTACAAAAGTATTGGCGGCAAAACGCTATATTGAAAGAAATGTTAATTTTAAAGCTACTTTGGATATACTTTTTTTAGGCTTTCCAAAATCTCACTAGGCAAACGTAGGCAAACTAGGCAAACGAAACGGGTTCGTTTTATATATGATGAACCGGTAGAATTACTCAAGAAGAAGATGTTTTATATACGATAACTTCCTCTGATAATCTTTCTGATCCAGAACAAATTTTTGATAATTCTCCCTTGAGATATTAGCTATTATCATTCTTGGGTCAACTATATTAGATTTTTCTTTTCCCAGATAGATCAAATAAGAAGAGTAGGGATAGTCCTCAGGTTTTTCAACTAAATAGCCAGTAACTGGATTAAGATGAATATAACGAGAAAGATGGAAAAGTTGCTCATCTGTTTCTACTCGTACCGCTTTGAAATTTCCCTCAAAGACCGGACCTTTTGTCTGAGATTTTAGATTAAAATAATGAGCATAACTATTAGAAAGTCTCTGAATAAATTGTCTTATTCCATTGTCCATCTCTTGTTTGAGGGTAAAATGAAAATGGGTAGGCATGAGACAAAAATTAATGATGGTAACGGTTCTTTTCTTAAAATCAACCGAGTATTTGTTTTTATGGCTACGATAAATTGAAAATCGTATTGGAGGATTGGCTTGGAGATAATATTCTATCGCTTCAAAGAATAACTGATAATCCCACTTTGTATTGAAAATTGGGATTGTGCGAACGGAACGATTGAAAATATGATAGACTTCACCACTCGCTAAAATCGTCCTTCTATGTCCCATCGATTTTTACTCTACCTTAAATTTACCGGTTCGTCAATAGGAAAACGAACCGGGATCGTTAAGACTGAACCCGTTTCGTTAAAATTGCACGGGGTGGGGTATTGATAAACCAATAAACCTTGGCTATAATTGATATGTGGTAAGACATTCTTCGAAAAAGGCAACGAAAATTCCTCCGAAAAGCTCTTACACAGGTAAACAGATAGTGGTTTTGGAGGGATTGGAGCCGGTCCGTAAAAGACCGGCAATGTATATTGGCTCAACCGATATAAAAGGTGTTCATCACTGCATTACCGAAGTAGTCGATAATTCAGTAGATGAAGCTCTTGCCGGTTTTGCCAACAATGTCTTCATAACACTTCACAAAGACGATTCCGTAACCGTAGTTGATGATGGCCGCGGCATACCCATTGATCCTATTCCCAAATATAAAACATCAGCTCTGGAAATCGTCATGACCAAGCTTCATGCCGGAGGAAAATTTGATTCCCGTGCTTATAAAATCTCGGGAGGACTTCATGGGGTCGGGGCTTCTGTTGTCAATGCTCTTTCTTCCTGGATGAAAGTTACAGTCATCCGTGACGGTAAAGTTTGGCAGCAGGAATATCAAAGAGGAAAGCCTCTTTATAAAGTGAAAGAGGTCGGGGTTTGGAAAAACGGACAAAAAACAAATATCGAAAATTTACCGCCTGGTTTTTCATCTGATACTATTCCTTCGGCAACTATTTCATCTTTTTTAGCGGATAAAGAAATCTTTAAAGATACAATCGCTTGTGATTATGACACCATCCGCAAACAAATAAAAGAAAGGGCATATCTGGTACCCAAACTATATTTCCATCTGTTGGATGAAAGGGACGGGAAAAAAGAAAATTTTTACTTTGAGGGTGGCATTGTTTCTTTGGTTGAAACCCTCAACCATAATAAGCAGATAATTCATGATCCCATTTTCATTCAAAAAAGTGTTGACTCGGCAGAAGTTCAAGTCGCCATCCAATATAACGATGGAGTTTCCGAAAATGTAGAAAGTTATGTCAATGTCATCAATACCGTTGAAGGCGGAACGCACTTGACCGGTTTCCGCATGGCTTTAACCAGATCCATAAATGATTACGGTAAAAAGATAGAAGCCATAAAGGAAGAAAAAGATGCTATTTCCGGTGAAGATACCAAAGAGGGATTAACAGCGGTTGTGTTTGTAAAAATGTCCTCACAAAACTTACAATTTGAAGGGCAAACCAAAGCCAAACTGGGCAATGCGGAAATCCAAACGATGGTACAAACAGCAGTGAATGAAGCTTTGGATATGTATTTTGAAGAACACCCCTCCGAAGCCCGCCGGATATTGGAAAAAGTATTTCTGGCTGCCAAAGCCAGGCTCGCTGCCAAAGCGGCCAGAGACGCCATCATCAGAAAAGGAGCACTCGATGGAGCATCACTTCCGGGAAAGTTGGCCGACTGTCAGTCAAGAAATCCCGCAGAATCAGAAATATATATAGTAGAAGGAGACAGTGCAGGCGGCAGTGCCAAACAGGGAAGAGACAGAAAATTTCAGGCAATTCTGCCGCTCCGGGGAAAAATATTAAATACCGAAAGAGCCAGACTTGACAGGGTTTTGGAATTTGTAGAAATAAAAGATCTGGTGATTGCTCTGGGTATGGGGATTTCCGAGAGTCTGACTCCGGAGAAACTGCGTTATCACCGCATCATTATCATGACCGATGCCGATGTCGACGGTGAACATATAAGAACTTTGCTTTTGACATTTTTTTACCGCCATCTTCACTACGTTATACAAAATGGCCATCTTTATATAGCACAACCGCCGCTTTACAAAATCGCAATCGGCAAGGAACTTTTTTATGCCTATTCTGACGAACAAAAAGAGAGAATCTTAGCTGAACATAAAAATGTAAAAATAGCTCCTGTAATACAGCGATATAAAGGTCTGGGGGAGATGAATCCGGAGCAACTCTGGGAAACTACCATGAATCCGGCAAATAGAGTGCTTAAACAAGTCTTAATTGAAGATGCAGCCGCAACCGATGAGGTTTTCAGCATGTTGATGGGTGATGAGGTTCCGCCTAGAAAAAGATTTATACAGACCCATGCCAAAGCAGCAATACTAGACGTTTAGAAAGGAGTACTTTTATGTCCTATCTTAATCTTTCCATTGGCGCCGGACTTTTGGCCGTCTTTTACGGATTATTCCAGACATGGAAAATTTTAAAACTTCCAAAAGGAACTGCCGATATGGTCTCAATTTCCGATGCAATTGCAGAAGGAGCAAGCGCCTTTTTAAACAGACAATATAAAACTGTAGCTATTTTTGCTGTTGTCATATTTTTTATTCTCTATTTTACTTTGGGACTGCTGTCAGCCGTTGCTTTTGCCATCGGTGCAGTATGTTCGGCAGTTGCCGGTTTTATCGGTATGAATGTTGCGGTACGCGCCAATGTCCGCTGTACAGAAGCTGCCAAAAAGGGATTATCTGAGGCCTTATCTGTAGCTTTTGCAGGAGGAAGCGTTACCGGTCTGATTGTGGCCGGCCTTGCGTTATTAGCAGTTTCTATTACTTACCTTCTAATTTCTAACCTCCAACCTCTAACCTCCAATCTTCAGCCTTTGGTTGCCCTTGGTTTTGGCGGATCTCTTATTTCTGTCTTTGCCAGACTGGGAGGAGGAATTTATACCAAAGGTGCAGACGTAGGTACGGATATGGTCGGAAAAATAGAAAAAGGAATTCCTGAGGATGACCCGAGAAATCCGGGAGTGATTGCCGATTTGGTAGGGGATAATGTCGGTGATGATGCCGGAATGGCGGCAGACCTTTTCGAAACCTATGTTGTCACCGCTGTTGCGGTAATGCTCTTGGCCCAACTGATGCTGCCTATGTTTAATAATGCGCTTATTTTCCCCATTGCGGTCGGCGGCGGCGGCATAGTCTCATCAATACTGGGTACATTTTTTGTTCGACTAAGTAGTAATGGTAAAATCATGCCTGCTTTATATAAAGGCCTTATCGCTACAACCATATTTTCCGTTTTGATATTTTATTTCATCACAAAAACGCTGATGGATGGCAACGGTTTGTATGAGAGTATAAATCTTTATATTGCGGCCTTGATAGGTATTGCAGTCACTGTAGGGATGGTGGCAATTACCGAATATTTTACCTCAAAAAATTATTCACCGGTGAAAAGTATTGCTTATGCCGGGAATACCGGACACGGTACAAATATTATTGCCGGTCTGGCAATATCCATGAAATCAACATTTCCGCCTATCCTTTTGATAGCTGGAGCAATATTTTCCTCATACTTTCTGGCAGGACTTTATGGGGTAGCTCTTTCTGCCATGTCCATGCTTTCCCTCACCGGAATAGTGGTTGCCATAGATGCATTTGGACCGATTACGGATAATGCCGGAGGAATAGCGGAGATGACCCATCAAAGCGAAAAAGTGAGAAAAGTTACGGATGCACTTGATGCGGTAGGAAATACAACCAAAGCAGTCACCAAAGCATACGCTATTGCCTCGGCGGGACTGGCGGCTTTAGTTTTATTCGCCAGCTATACGCAGGAATTATCCAAATCAACTACCGGACAATTATCATTTTCGCTGTCAGATCCAAAAGTCTTAATCGGTCTTTTGATTGGAGCATCACTGCCTTATCTTTTTGGAGCATTGGCGATGGAAGCGGTAGGAAAAGCAGCCGAGGAAGTTGTACTGGAGGTGAGGCGCCAGTTTAGGGAAATTAAAGGCATTATGGAAGGAAAAGAGAAACCCCAGTACGGACAGGCTGTCGATATAGTTACCCAAGCTGCAATCAGGGAGATGATACTGCCTGCGAGCCTTCCTGTGATTACCCCGATTCTGGTTGGATTTTTGCTTGGCAGCGCTGCCCTTGGAGGAGTGCTTGTAGGTACAATTATTACCGGACTTTTTGTCGCTATCTCCATGACTACCGGAGGCGCTGCTTGGGATAATGCTAAAAAATATATAGAAGAAGGAAACCTCGGCGGAAAAGGAGGCAGTGCCCATCAAGCGGCGGTCACAGGAGATACGGTCGGAGACCCTTATAAAGATACGGCCGGACCGGCAATAAACCCGATGATAAAAGTGGCAAATATTGTGGCGCTTTTGATCGCGCCTTTCCTTAAGTGACCTAAGTAACTTAGGTAACTTAAGTGACTTTTGACTTATGAATATCGGTAAACTTCAACCAACAGAAATAACAGTAGAGATGAAGCGCAGTTATTTGGATTACGCCATGAGCGTAATTGTTTCCCGTGCTCTCCCTGATGTCAGAGACGGTCTTAAACCGGTGCATCGAAGAATACTTTTTGCCATGCACCAGCTGGGACTGCATTTTACAGGCAGGTATACCAAAAGTGCCAAAGTGGTAGGAGAAGTTTTGGGTAAATATCATCCTCACGGAGATATGCCTGTATATGATGCGTTGGTGAGGCTGGCACAGGACTTTTCCATGCGCTATCCCTTAATTGCCGGACAGGGTAATTTTGGCTCTGTAGATGGAGATCCGCCGGCTGCGATGCGTTATACAGAAGTAAAACTGGCAAAAATTGCAGAGGAAATGATGTTGGATCTGGAGAAAGAAACTGTTAATTTTTCCGACAATTTTGACGGCACTTTAAAGGAACCGGATTGGCTGCCGGCAAAACTGCCAAATCTGCTTTTGATGGGATCAGACGGAATTGCCGTGGGTATGGCGACTAAAATCCCGCCACATAACTTGAGTGAGGTAGTCAATGCTATCATATTCATGCTGGATAAAGCAAAAATCCAACCAGCCTCCACCATCCAACATCCAACTTCAATTACATTTGACGTTACTCTAGAAGATCTTCTTGGCTTTATCACCGGTCCCGACTTTCCTACGGCTGGTGCCATCTATGATATAGAAGAAATCAAAAATGCCTACGCCACCGGACGGGGAAAGATAATTATGCGGGGAAAAGCGGAAATTGAAGATATCGGAAACGGCAAATCGGCAATCATAGTCACAGAACTCCCTTATCAAGTCAATAAAGCCCAGCTTGTTTCTCGTATCGCTCAACTGGTTAAGGATAAAAAAATTGACGGCATATCCGATCTTCGGGATGAATCCGACAGGCACGGTATCCGTATGGTGGTTGAACTTAAAAGAGACAGCGTTCCCAAAAAAGTCTTAAACAACCTCTTCAAACACACGGAACTTCAGTCAAGCTTTCCGGTCAATATGGTAGCCCTGGTTGACGGCACTCCGCAGACTTTGACTCTGAAAATGATTATTGAAGAATATATAAAACACCGCCACGCAGTTATAAAAAGACGCAGTGAATTTGAATTGAAAGAAGCAAAGGCCCGGGAACATATTTTGGAGGGTCTAAAAATTGCCGTTGACCATATAGACGCCGTTATTGAGACAATCAAGAGGGCAAAAGATGTCGACGATGCCAGAAATAAGCTGATGTCTAAATTTTCCCTGACTGAAATTCAGGCTCAGGCTATTTTGGATATGCAGCTGAAAAGACTGGCGGCTTTGGAGCGGCAAAAGATAGAGGACGAACTCTCTATGATAAGAGAAACCATTGCCTATCTGACTGAACTTCTTGCCAATCCCAAAAAGATTTTGAAGGTAGTCAAAGATGAGCTTCTCAAACTTAAAGAAAAATATGGAGACTCCCGAAGAACCAAAGTTTATAAATCAAAAGTAGGGGAATTTAGCGACGAACAACTGATACCGAATGAAGAAACGGTCATAGTCATCACCAAAAGCGGTTATGTAAAGCGGCAATCTCCTTCTTCATTTAAGCTTCAGGGAAGGGGCGGAAAAGGAGTTATCGGCATCACCACAAAAGAAGCAGATACCATCGAACATTTCCTCTCTGCTTATACTCACGATAATATTCTTTTCTTCACCAATAAAGGAAAAGTCTACCAGCTGCGAGTTTGGGATCTGCCGGAGGGTACCCGAATCAGTAAAGGTCAGGCTATAGTAAATTTAATCAATATTGACCAAAATGAACTGGTGACAAGCGTCCTGTCATATGCGCTTAAGGGCGAGGAAAGTAAAATTTATTCTTATATAGTAAAGGCCACCAAAAAAGGCACCGTTAAGAAATCAAGACTCTCGGAATACGAAAATATAAGAAGGAATGGTCTTATTGCCATAAAATTAGAATCGCAAGATGAGCTTTGCTGGGCAAAACTTTCAACCGGAGACAACGACATATTGATAGTTTCTCACGAAGGCAAGTCCATCAAGTTCTCAGAGAGTGAAGTGAGAGCCACAGGCCGCGACACAATGGGTGTCCGGGGAATTTTAATAGGCAAAGATGATTATGTAGTCACTATGGAGGTGATTAAAAAGGAAAACAAAAGTTCAGATTTTCTTGCCATTATGGAAAAAGGGGTCGGTAAAAAAACTGCCGTTTCCGGCTTCCCCAAACAGCATCGCGGCGGCCAGGGAGTGAAAGTAGCCCAAATTACTTCTAAAACCGGCAAAGTTGCCCATGCACAGATGATACCCGCCGACTGTCAGGATCTTGTTTTAACCTCATATAAAGGTCAAGTGGTAAAACTGCCAATCTCTTCTGTTCCTCGGCTTTCACGTGCAACGTCAGGTGTGATTCTGATGAGATTTTCCGATAAATCCGATGGACTGGCAGCAGCAACGTGCCTAAGTTGACAACGCATTTGTCATCCCGAGCGAAGCGAGGGATCCCATCCGAATTATGAAAATAGATGGTAGACTTATAGCCGAAGAAATCAAAGAAAGACTTAAAAAGGAAGTCGCTTCTTTATCCTCTCAAAACATCACTCCCCACCTTGCCGTAATCCTCGTTGGTAATAATCCAAGCTCACTTGTCTATATAAGACAAAAGAAAAAAGTAGGAGAAGAAATAGGAGTTAAAGTAGTCGTTTATAATTTATCAAAAAGCGATAAAGACACCTCGGATGGTGTGCAAAGCACTCCTCCGAGGTGGAGGAATCTAAAAGATAAACTAATCAACCTCGTAAATAAATTAAATAGTGATCCATCAGTCCATGGAATCATCATTCAGCGTCCCCTTCCAATAGATATTGGAAAAGATGAATTGGATCGTTTGGTAATACCAAAAAAAGATGTTGACGGCTTTCATCCCGAATCTCCCTTTACTCCTCCTGTTGCTCTAGCTGTAATAAAAATACTGGAATGGGTCTCTCTGAATTCACCTGGAAGGAGTCCATACGGCCACCTTCCAGGTGTTGCGAAGCGATTCCTGGAAGGTGAATCTTGGGAAAAATGGTTAAAGAATAAACGAATCTTAGTCATCGGCAGGGGAGAGACGGCGGGAAGACCTATAGCAGAAACTCTAAAGAAAATTACCGACAAAATCACCATAGCCCATAGCAAAACAGCCAATTTGAAAGAGGTTTGTTTAGCATCGGATATAATTATTAGCTGCGTTGGCAAGAGGCCCATTTTGCGACGTTCGAAAGGACGTCCGCAAAATGGGCCCTTTATTGTACGACATGATATGGTTTCGCCTGATACATTATTAATAGGTGTCGGTCTACACCAGGAAAACGGCAAATTAGCTACAGATTATGATCAGAAAGAAATTGCAGGAAAAGTAGCTTTCTACACACCAGTTCCAGGCGGGGTCGGACCGGTAAATGTAGCGTGTCTTATGGAAAATTTGATTTTTGCCACTAAGAGCCTGTTTGGAAACTGTCATTCCGAGCCCGCCCAGCTGGCGGGTCGAGGAATCTCTCAGCTTGTCTGAGAAAATGCTCGCATTTGCGAGAGATCCCTCCACGCGCCTTTCAGGCTTGGTCGGGATGACAATGATGAGTATTCAAACAGGCTCTAAGTCAATTAAGTACCTTAGGTAACTTACTTCCTATGAAATCTTTGGTGGATCTCCCGAAGCTGAGGATTGGTGACATGAGTGTAGATTTGGGTAGTGGCAATGTTTTTGTGACCAAGCATCTCCTGAATGGAACGCAGATCAGCGCCTCCTGACAATAAATCTGTCGCGAACGAATGGCGGATGCCATGTGGGGTGATTTTAATCGGAAGCCTTCCCTTCCTGGCGTATTTTTCCACAATCCGCTGGATGCTTCTTGCGGTCAGACGAAAACCTTCTCCGGCTTTTCCTTCTTCTGCCTTCTTTCCGGCATACCTGATAAACAATGGGGCAAAAGCATCTTCCCTGGTTTTCAGGTATCTTTCCAACCAAAGACAAGCTGAGTCTGATAAAAAAACTACACGGGGCTTACCACCTTTGCCAATAACGCCAAATTCTTTTCTATCAATATTGATTGAATCTCTATTAAGTCTGACCAACTCGCTGACCCTAAGACCGGTACTAAAGAGCATTTCCATAATGGCTTTATCACGAAGCCCTTGTGGAGTAGAAATCTCGGGCATATTAAGAAGTCTTTCCACCTGTTCTCTGTCTAAAAATTTTAAAGATCTGCTCTCGGCTTTGCCCAATTCTACTTTCTCGGGATTAAGAGCGGCAATATTTTGGCGAATTAAAAATTTCAAAAAAGCGCGAAGAGCAATTAAATGATAATTCTGGGTGATATGCTTCAGAGTCAAACCGTGCTTGTCTGCAAATCTAGATAAATATAATCTAAAAGATCGGATAAATTCCGGAGTAATTGAGGCAATATCTGACAGAGGAGGGGATTGGGAGGCGCCAAACTGTAAAAAACGGTTTAAATAATGACGGTAATTCCGGATAGTGAGCTTAGAACAGTTTCTTTCAAGCTCCAGATATACTAAGAATTGGTTGACGGCATCCTCAATGGACATATAAATTAAATTTATTTTGCGATGATACTATCGTCGCAACAATAAATTTGAAATTGTATGACGTTTTTTAACGTCTATACAATTTCTATTTTGCGACATTTGAAGTAGTTTTGTCAAGATGTTTTATAACTGACCCACCTGCAGTTTGAATATAGATTGTTCTAGTCATCCCGAGCGTAGTCGAGGGATCTCTCATATTTCAAGAATTATGGATATCTTAAGCTCGTCGCAGTAGAGTTTGAGAGATCCCTCCACTCCCTTCGGTCGGTCGGGATGACGGATGAATTGAGGCTAAACCGCAAAGTGCAGGTGGGTCAGGTTTTATAATTTCTAGCGCAGCAATATGAAATTTTCGATGATCGCCCCTCGGAGCCTCGGGGTAAACATCGCTTGCTTGCCCTGAGCAAGGTAAAACCGAGCGAAGGGCGAGCAAGAAAATTTTATATGCGAGCTAGAAATGATTCATAAAAATGACCCTCTATAATGCCCTAGAAAGGCTTTTAAATATTTCAGACGAGGAATTCTTTGTCTTTGTTGTCATTCCGAATTTATTTCGGAATCTATAATAGATCCTGAAACAAGTTCAGGATGACACTGCTGTGTGAGTTTCGGAAATCTTTCATAACAGATATTTTTCCAGTCGGGAAGAAAATGTGTAAATTAAATGGAAAATTAAAATTTCTAAAGTCCATTTTGCGACTGTCAAAACTTTGACGTTGCAAAATGGACGCCTTGCTTTTACGACATACGTTATATGTCGTAAAAGCATTATTGTGCGAACTATTAGCAATTCCGTTCCCTATCTGTCAGAATCCCAACTAATTTAGCTTTGAAGTCGGACTTTATTATCTCGGAAGAGAGAATACTTGGTTTTCCAGTCCTAGGAGTATAGAGATGTAACCTCTTCTTCATTTATTATTATAATCACTTCCGTATAGTACGTAACTATAGATATATAAGATATATAAAAGGGTTTTCGGTTTTTTTCCATTGCACTCGATTTAGCGCATTATTATGCTCTAAACTGTTTATTCTGAGACTAAATAAATAAGTTACTTGCCTCGGGACGATCCCGACGTTACGTCGGGATCACTTTAGGGCTTTATTAGGCTCTAAATTAATAAGTCCGAAGCTGATTTTAGGCGAATATAAGAAAAGAGTTTAGTTTAGAGCGTTATTATGCTCCAAATTATTAATTTTATGCGTAAATTTAGTGTTCAATTCCCCTCGGATCCGTGCTCCAACGATCCAGGATCGTTTCTACGGGAGTTCGATCCTGGATCGTATCTCATCCGTGAAAAGCTGGAATAAATATCGTGAAAACTATCCACATTCGCTCCCTTCGTCGCTGATGCTCCTCAGGGTAAACCCTTCGGTCGCTCAGTGTAAACACATTTTATTACTATACTATTACTATAGGATATTATAGGCCTGTGTTATATCAAACTATATCACCCTTCATCCCTTCACCACTTCCCTCTTCCCCGCCGAAACAATCAATTAATTATCCAATTATCAAATTATCCAATTCTCAAATAATCAAATATTTTTGATTGGATAATTTGTCTCCCCTATCCCCAAGAAGTGATAAGAAAAGATAAGACAAATGTAAAAATAAATGCCAGAATATATTCCCTGATGGTATTGGCAAATAATTTTTCTAAAAGATGCTGCTGAACAATACCTACCAATGTATAGAAGCCGGCGGTGATAAAAAGTGATACCGTCGCCATCTGTATAGGCCAAAATGATAATACCGCCGCCATTTCTCCGATACTGATGCTTATGACAAAAGCGTATATAACAATTTCCCTGGAAATTGCGGGTGTCAGTTTGACCGACCAGACAGATTGTAAGCTTAAAATAAATACTAAAGGAGTCAGAAACAGCATATTCACTAAAAAAGACGATCTAGTGGAAAAAATGATACTGACCAATAAAAAAACAACTATCAATGTAATCAGAAGGCCGACGCTCTGAGCAACTCTTAAAAGCTGTATCGAGCGCGCAGCAGCTACATTATATATATTTTCAGCAAGAAGTGTTGCATAAGTACCTACGGCAAAAACAGCTGTAGTCAATAACCTGGTTATCCATCGGCCAGGTAACAAAAAATAAAATAAAGAAACGGATGCGGTAAAAAATACGGGCAAAATAAAAAGCAAAAACCACTCTGTACCTTTGATATCTTCAGACAGCGACCAGGCAGTCAAAAGATAGGAAATTATCGATAAAATTACCACCATACCAAATCTATAATCTTCCCATATAAGTTGAGTAATAAGAAGTCCAAAAGTAAGGATTATTGTTTGAAGTGCAAACCGCTGTCGTTTGTCTAAACTTAAAAGAAAATGCCGATGAGGAATAAATTTAAAAAAACGTTCCATAAAAATTAGAGAGATCCCTCAGCCTGATGGCTTCGGGATGAGGGTGGGAATAATGTTCCACCCTCACTTAATATATTCATCCGGAATATCAAAATTAGCGTATACTTTTTGTACATCGTCCATATCTTCAATTGCTGAAAGAAGCTTCAATATTTGCGCTGCAGTTTCTTTTTTTTCTATAGGTATGGTTGTTATCGGATGATAATCCAACTCAGACGAGGAGACCGACAGGCCGAAAGCAATTAGTGCTTCCTTAATTTTATGCAACGAAGAAGGCTCTGTGAATATTTCGACATATTCCCCTGCATCTGAAATATCTGTCGCTCCGGCATTTATGGCCGCCTCCATTATTTCATCAAAAGATTTTTTGTCTTTCGCCACAGTTATCAAACCTACATACTTGAAAAAATGAGAGACGGAGCCGCTGGCAGCCAATACTCCCCCGCCTCTCTCCAAAATATTTTTTAGTTCAGAAACAGTTCTCTGTTTGTTGTTTGTAGCCGCCTCAATTATCACTCCTACACCCCCGGGAGCAAACGCTTCATAAACTGCTTCCTGAAGTGTCCCTCCCTCCTCTCCCCCTCTGGCCCGTTCAATTGCACGTTCTATGTTTTCTTTAGGCATATTGTAAGAACGTGCTTTATCAATTGCCAGTCTTAATTTGAAGTTAAAATTGGGATCCGGACTTCCCCCTTCACCAACAGCAATTGTTATAGCATTGGCAAATTTGGTAAAAACTTTGCCTTTTGCCGCGTCTGTTGTCTCTTTCTGATGTTTTACTTTTGACCACTTGGAGTGACCGGACATAAATTATAATTGTTATAATAATTATAATAGTTATATTTTACTTTGACTCTTGACTTTTCTCAATGGGACTCTTAAACTACCGTTATCTTTTCCACCAATGTCTGACCAAACTTCACTTGCTATCCAAGCCGCATTATCCAATAACTGGGATAAAGCAATCGAAATAAATGAATCAATCCTGAAAGAAAACCCAGAAGACATAAATTCCATGAATAGACTGGCATTTGCTCTTATACAGATGCAAAAAATTGATGAAGCCAAAAAAATCTATAAAAAAATACTTATAAAAGACAAATATAATTCAATTGCCCAAAAGAATTTGGATAAAATCAGCAGTTTATCAAAAAATAAAAAAAAGGCTTTCGCCAAAAATAAAATCTGTACCTTATCTCCCTCTCTTTTTATAGAAGAACCGGGAAAAACAAAAACCGTAACGCTGGCAAATATTGCACCTTCATCGGTTCTTATAAATATAAATATCGGTGATGAAGTTTCCTTAAATCCGAAAAAACACTCGCTTGAAGTGCGAAGTTGTAATAAAGTCTATCTGGGAGCATTGCCGGATGATATAGCTTTTCGACTGCTGCGTCTGATAAAGAGTGGCAACAGCTATCATGTAAATGTCAAGAATATTTCCAAAAACAGTATCTCCGTATTTATTCGTGAACTAAAAAGGGGTAAGCGTTTTGCCACTCAACCGTCATTTGTAACACTTCTTCCTGACAGAAGCCATATTTATTCGCTGCATCACGAAAAAAATTCCGAGGAAGAGGAGGAAGAGGATAAACCGCCTGAGGCAGATTTGGACGAATAATGGACTATTTTCTCTTTAAGAAAAAGGATAACTCCGGAAATTTTTTTCTTCCTGGGAATCTTTAATTTTTTAATTTCCAATGGCACTGCTAATTCACGGTCAACCGATCGTACCGCCAAAAAAACAGAAATAATAAAAAGTATTATGAATACAACCCCGTTTATCATTTTATAAAACCTTCGCCCAACAATAGTTTAATATCCACACTGCTGGCTTCCTTCATATTTGTACCGTCTTCCATCTTACACTGATAATGGTTTACCAGTCTTTTAATCAGTATACCATTTCTTTTATTAAAAACTTTCACCAAACAGGAAAATTTTTCTGTTTGTTCCGATGTAGTTTTTGCGATTACATTGGCTCCAAGATTTTTTAAAACTCTGCCTACTTGAGTTGCCAGCTTATCCACATCAGTTGCATTAACCACTTCCAAACTTACATTTTCAAAGCGAATTATGATATCCTCAAAATCATTTCCTATCACAAAATCAAATATATCGTTGTCGATTATTTTTACTGTCGTTTGGTCAGCTAATTTATTATCTGTCAAAGCTGTACTTTCGGACATATTTATAAGCTTTATTTTATCGCTTCTTAAATTTTTTATTTCCTGCCAGATACGATATAAATCCGCCAATGTCAAGTTAGTTTCATATTGACTGCCTTCCCTTAAAAATTTCAAAATAACGCCCGGCAGACTGGTATATGAGAAATAATTCTTTTTTATATTCTTAATATCTTCTGAAGAGTTTATGGAAAATTTACTCATTCCCTCTTTTGGGGAAACATAACCGTCTATCATAATCCCCAGTGAATTTTCAACACTTCTGGTCAATAAAAAACCGGAACGATGCTTGTTTTCCAGCTTACCTAATCGGAAAATCGATGAGGCTTTATAATCACCGTATCCAAAAGGCACTTCCAGAAAAGTATTTGCAGGAATAGTCAAAACAGCCGCTCTATGAGTATTTGGCTCAAGAGATACTACTGTTAGGGGCTCACCGTTTAGCACAAATGTAAATCTTCCCGCCTCCCTCCATAATCTTCCCTTCCATACCAAAAAGATAGCTGTTATTAACAATAAAAAGATAGCCGCCAAAAAAAAGATTGCGGCACTTTTTCTCCTACTCCTCATATTTACCCTTTTTAATGATTTCCACCTTCGGCAAGACGAAGGATTGTTTTTGGGTCATCATTTGGGCTTTTTTCTCAAGAAGAGCTTTTTTGGCTTTTTTCCGATCACCCTTATAAAAACCTCCAAATTGTCCCATATTCCTCCTTTCGTTCCTCAAGGTAAACCTTTCAGTCCAAACCTTGATATACTCTCAAACTTCTCAGTTTATTCTCAATCACAGTAGTATCAAAAAATAATAAATGAAGCAATTCTTTGGTCATGGATACGGCGGCTTCAAATTCCGGCTGCACCACGCTGTCCACTCCCAGACTCTTTAATTTTTTTTGGTCTTCGTCAAAATGAGTCCGGCAGATTATCCTGATGTTGGGATTAAGACTTAAAACATTCAGCACTACGGTTTCCTGGGTATGCCTGTCTGCGTATGCTAATATAACCGCCTTTGCCTGTTTTATTTTGGTAAATTCCAAGACGTCTATTTCGGCAGGATCACCATAGATTACATTCACCCCCGAAAGTCGAAGAGATTTCACCAATTTATGATTATAATCAACTACTACATAGGGAATCTGGACAATGGAGAGAGCCCGGCAGATATATTTTCCTACTCGCCCGTGTCCCAAAACAACCACGTGATTGGAAAGGTCTATATCCGAAATCTGGGATGCGGGATGAAATTTTGACAAAAAATTTGTCAGAAATCTGAATCTTTTCTTAAATATCTGATTTAATCTGTAATAAATCTTATCGCTGACTGTCAGAATCGGAACGGAAATGATAAGCGAGATGAATGAAACAGAGAGAATTGTCATATAAACTTTATCATCGATAAGACGGGAAGTTAAACCAAGCACGGCGATTATAAAAGCAAATTCACCTACAGAAATCAGGGAAAAACCGGAAAGCACTGCGGTTTTGGGATGATAACCCAAAAGAAAAACCAAAGCTGCAGAAATAATAAATTTTAAAAGTACTACTACTACTACTAATCCCAAAATATTCATCCCTTGGGAAAATATAAAAAGCGGATTGAGTATAAATCCCAAAGAAACAAAAAATACGGATGAGAAAAGATCTCTTAAAGGTCTGACTTCGGCAAAAATACCGTGATGAGTCGAGGAAGACGAGAGAATGATTCCTGCCACAAAAGCGCCCAAAGGGAAAGACAATCCCAAAAATTGAAACAAATAAGCAAAAACTAGACAAAAAACTACAGCTGCCAAAAGGAGAAGTTCACGGCTCTTCAAATCGGCAATTTTCTCAAGGATAAAAGGCAGCGTTTTTTTTCCCAGAAAAATTACCAGCATAAAAGATGTAAAAGCAAAGAATATGCTTTTTGAAAAAAGAAATATGTTGCCTATCCCACTCCCTTCCCCTTTCAAAATAAGTCCCACGGTCGGCAAAATTATGATAAGCGGCAATGTATATAAATCCTGCATGAATAACCAACCGGAAGCAATCTCTCCGTGCAAAGTCTCAAGTTCTCCCTTATCCGATAAAGTCTTTAAGGCAACAGCCGTTGATGACAGGGAAAAGACGCAACCCAAAAACAGTGCCGTATAAAAATCAATTCCCATAAGAGGGAAAATAATTATAAAAACGATTATTGTCAAAAGAACCTGAATTAAAGATCCGAATATGACCACCTCACCCAAATCTTTTAACTTAGTCAAAGAAAATTCCAGTCCCAAAGTAAAAAGGAGCAGAACTACTCCAATTTCGGCAATACTTCTTATGGTTTCGGCAATGGCAAAATAGTAAGATATGAAATTACCAAAAATTACTCCGCCCAAAAGATAGCCCACCAAAATCGGCAATTTAAATCTTTTCGCAATCACTCCACCGACAAAGGCTGTCAGAAGTACAATAACTAAATTACGAGCAAAAATAAAATCAGACATAAGAATCAATTATTCAATTATCCAATTATCAAATTATCCAATTCTCAAATAATCAAATATTACTTATTGGATAATTTGTTGATTTGAGAATTTGTTGATTGGATAATTCATTTCTTTCTAACCCATCTAATACTTTTTTTAATTCCACTGGTAATTTACTCTTTACCTCAATTTCTTTTTCAGATACCGGATGTTTAAACTTAAGATAACTTGCATGTAAAAATAGTCTCGGGCAAAAAATTTTATCCTCCCTGTATACTTTTCTGCCGGCATAAAACATATCCGAAACGATACTGTGCCCTAAGTATTTTAAGTGTACCCTTATTTGATGTGTCCGTCCAGTTGCGGGAGTTACCTCCAGAAGGGAAAATGTGTCATTGCGATCCCGTGCAACGGGAGAAGCAATCTTTACAGATTCATATAGATCGCCACGCAACGCTTGCGATGACAAAGGGATAAACTTATAGTAAGCAATAACCTTATATTTTGTAGTTGCTTCTTTTCCTGCCGGCAGAATCCCAAATCTTTCCCTATTCCATGGTAATCGGCCTATATTTGCTCTTACTTCACCCGCTGGGGGTTTGACATCTCCGTGCACCAAAGCGGTATATTTTTTGCTGATTTTTCTGTCTTTAAACTGGGTTTGAAGATTGAAAAAGGCTTGGGGGGTTTTGGCGATTATCAGAAGTCCGGATGTTTCCTTGTCGAGCCGATGAACAATTCCCGCTCTTTTATAAAAATCACTTTCTTCATCAATTTTTAATTTTTCATTTTTAATTTTTAATTTTTCATCCGCCCAATCTTGAATTGTTTCACCAATTACAGATTCGGCCTTATTTACTACAACTTGGGCAGGCTTATTTATTACTAAAAGTGTTTCATCTTCAAAGACGATGGGGATATCCAGCATAAATTATCTAATTATCCAATTCTCAAATAATCCAATAATCAAATATTTTTGATTGGAACCTATCTCAAAACCTCGAAAAACTATATTGTTCGAACGTAGTGAGAACTTCTCGCTGGAGTTTATCCCGAGCGAAGTCGAGGGACTCGAAGAATAGGTTTTGAGATGACTTCTGGATAATTTGTTGATTTGAGAATTTGTTGATTGGATAATTATCTCTTCTCCCTCTTCCTTTCACAGGAAACGCAGTACAATGCGGTGGGTTTGACGGCAAGTCTGTCTGTATCAATCATATTTTTGCAGGACATACATTTGCCGTAAGTGCCTTTTTTTATCCTCTCCAAAGCGATCTTGATCTCCTCCATATGCAGTCTCAACTCTCTTTCCAGAGCCTCCATTCTCTCATGAGAAATCTCTTCTTTAGCATCGGTGTCAGAAGCAGCATTATCATTTAACCTGTCCGGATCGGAAAACGGATCCTGTGATTTAAGCGAGGATATATTCACCGTTATCCTGTCTTTCTCTTTTGTCAGATGATCCGCAATCTTTTTCAATACATTTAATGGAAATCTCATAGTTTTGCCTGTCTGATTATTTTAATTCGCCTCCATAAAGGAACCGCAACGGAAATCAAAATAATCAATGCGCCTAATTGTCTAAGGCTGAATATATATAAGTATATCGGGTAGACCTTTAAAAATTCAAGAAGGAAAATGATTATTGAGAGAATTGCGGCAAAAAAAAGACAGACTATCCCTTGGGGCCATTTCTTCCGTTTAACTTTTCCCCAAACCCATTGGAGAAAACAGAAAAGAAGAAAAATAAGTATTGCTTCATATAATTCCACCGGATGATAACGGCCTGTTTGGCCGATAATTCTTACCCCCAGTATAAAATTGGTTTCTTTTCCGAAACTTGCCCCTCCGAGTTGCTCCCCTATCTTTGCCAATCCCAATGCAAGACTTGCCGAAAGAGCAAAAAGATCGGAAAGATGGTAAAAATCATATTTCTTCTTCCGGGCATACCAGTAAAGAAAAATAAACCCTCCCAAAAGTCCTCCTATCAGAGATATTCCCGGAGTCTCCCGCACTACTATATATTTAAGAAAATTTGCCCCGAACTGGGGAAAATGGAGAAATATATATACAAATCTGGCCGAAATAAGAGCAACAATACTTGTGTATAAAAAAGTATCAATATATTCCTCTTCCTTCAGCTCTTCCCTTCCCTCTCTCCAAATCAAAAAAGTTGAAAAAAGAAAAGCGATACTTAAGAATATTCCGAATGAATAGACATTAAAAGGCCCGATGGTAAAAAGTATAGGTAACATAATATTAAATAAACCAATTATCCAATTCTCAAATAATCCAATAATCAAATATTTTTAATTTGAGAATTTGTTGATTTGAGAATTTGTTGATTGGATAATTTAATAATATTATTTGCTCTTCGTCTTTGCAAGTAATGATATGCCCCTATTATCAACACTACAAAACCAATAATCGCTAGTGTCTTCCCTACTCCAATTACATCAGCCAAAAGTCCAGAAAACAAAACCGGTAAAAGAGAAACTCCTCCAGTAAGTGAAGTCAGTACTCCGTAAACTCTTCCGCGCATATCACTTTTTGAATCTTCCTGAAGGATTGTATTTGCCGGAACACTGATGAAAGAGTTAGATACCCCGAGCAAAAAAAGCAAAATAATGACAGCCAGAAAGTTATTTCCCTGACTTAATCTTGTAGCCAGAGACAACAGCAACAGAACTACAGCGGAAATACTGATGCCTGACAGTATAATTGACCCTTTCAGAAACTTAATGCCGAATCCCCCTATCCACACTGCACCGATAATTAAACCTACCGCGGCAGGCCCCATCACCAGATATGATGCTTCAGTCAGGGCAATTCTTAGAACTTTATCCGCAAATCCCGGAGCAAGTACAGCTAAGGTAGAGATAAGTGCCTGGGAAAAAGTCACCAGAATCAGGCTTTGGGTAATACGCTCGTTGGATTTTATAAAGAGCAGTCCATCCTCAACAGTCTTACCGATGAAATTTAAATTCATATGAATATCCAGATTTCTTTTTTTTGGTTTAATCGGAGGCACTAAATAAACAAAATATGTCGCCAGAAGCATTATAAAAGTCATTATCAGATACACGTTGCGGAAGCCAAAAATATTAAGCATAGGTCCGGAAAGTATAAAACCGGTAATTGTGGAAAGATAAAAACTGACGGTAAAAAGAGAATTAGCGGTCAGAATATCGGAAGGCTCAACCAGAATAGGGATAGACGGGGCTTCCGCCGGCACAAATAATTGGGTAACAATTGATATTATTATAATCAGCGCATAAATGGCCAGAAGATTTGATTGTAAGAAAAATAAAGCCAGAAAGATTAAGACCCGAAAGATATTACAGAAAATAAGCACCAGCCGTTTGTCGAAAAAATCAACCAATCCTCCCGCAAGAATTCCAAACATAATTGAGGGGATTCCGAATGCCAAAAGCATCAGCGAAACTGCGGTGTTGGAGTGCGTTTGTTGATAAACGCGAATCGCCAGAACAAATATCAGCATGTTGAGTGCTATTTGAGAGCTAATTTGTCCCAGCCAAAGATTGCGAAACTTAGGATTTTTTACAACTGCAAGATAAGAACTAATCATCGATGGTGAATAAATCCCTCTCCGCCAGCTGGCGGATCGGGATGAAGCTGGGGCATAATTGCCCCATCTTCATTTGTTTAATAAGTAGTGAAGCAATAATCTGACGCCAAAACCAACTCCACCTTGCGGTGCCAAAGCCGTATCTTTTTCAGCATAAGCCGGGCCGGCTATATCCAAGTGCATCCACGGCGTACTACCGACAAATTCTGACAGAAACAGCGCCCCGGTAATTGCTCCGCCATATTTACCGGTTTGTATATTTTTTATATCGGCAATATGACTTTTCAAAAGCTCTTTATATTCTTCCTCAAGCGGCATCCGCCAAATTTTCTCGCAGGTTTCTTTCGCGCTTCTCTCCAAATCCTGCATCATTTTTTCATCGTTTCCCCAAAGTCCGGCTATTTCCTGACCCAAAGCCACCATACATGCGCCAGTGAGAGTAGCAATATCAATAATTTCGTCCGGCTTTTCCTTCATATTGGCAAAAGATATTGCATCAGCCAAGGTCAACCTTCCTTCCGCATCTGTATTCAATACTTCAATTGTTTTTCCATTCATGGCAGAAAGTATATCGCCGGGCTTTAAAGCATTCCCTGCCGGCATATTCTCGCAGGCGGCAATCAGTCCTACCACTTCAACTTTTGGATGCAAAGAAGGAAGTGCCTGAAAAATGGACAGTACGCTGGCGGCACCGGACATATCAAGTTTCATCGTTTCCATAAATTCCGCCGTTTTTATGGATAAACCTCCGGTATCAAAAGTTATCCCTTTCCCTATCAGAACAATCTTTTTCTTAGGGAGAGCGGGGCGATAAGAAAGTCTGATGAATTTCGGCGGTTTGACGCTGCCTTTTGCCACTCCCAAAAATGATCCCATCCCAAGTTTTTCTATCTCCTCTTTTTCCCAGACTTTTACCTTGATGCTTCCTTTTGAAGCTTTTGCGATATCTAAAGCTGTTTCTGCAAGAAATGAAGGATGGGTCACTTCACCGGGTTCATTTATCAAATCGCGGGCAAAGGAAACGCTTGCGGAAATGATTTCACCTATCTGTAAACCTTCTTCGGCAGCGGAAAGTTTTCCCGCGGAAAGAAGCAAGTCAACCTCTTCCACTATCCTTGTTTTTTTCTTTTCTTCCTCGCTTTTATATTTGAGAAATTGGTATAAAGAAGCAGATACCGCCTCAACAACTGCTTGTACTGTTTTTGGGGTAGAAAATTTCTTTAACCATTCCGAAGGCAGTACTATGGCGATTTTTGCCGGTTTTCCCTCTCTTGATTTTTTCACCGCGGAAGCAATTGCTGTATATAAGTGATACGAATCGAATTTTTCCCGCTTTCCCAAACCAACCAGCAGGAATTTATAAGCGGAAATGATGCCTCTGGTTGAAAGTAAAAGAAGCTGGTCACTTTTGCCTTCAAAATCTTCCCTTGCGGCTCCCTCTTTCACTTCTTCTGATAATTCCTTACTGATATCTGAAGTTTCAGATAAATCTTTTTCCCAACAAAAACTGATTAAGATATCAGCTTCTATTTTGGAAGGATCGGTGGGCTTTAATAAGAACTTCATAATTAATCAACTAATTATCCAATCAACAAATTCTCAAATTAACAAATACAATATTATTGGATTATTGGTATTTATTGGATAATTGGATAATTCTTTAGTTTGACTATTCAAGTTTAACAAAATATAATCGGAACAGTCAATTGGTAGAGTTTAGTAGAGTTTATTCTGAGAGTTTACTCTGAGCAGCTTAAGCTGCGAAGAGCCGCGGTGCTGGAACTGGCAGACCACAAAATGGGCGGGTGCTGGAATTGGCAGACAGGTAAGTCTCAAAAACTTATGGCAGACAACTGCCGTGAGGGTTCAAGTCCCTCCCCGCCCACACGTGGCAGGCAGGCTAAAATGTGAGGGTTTACAGTGAAAAATCATCGCAATGATTTTTTACTGTTCAAATCTCTCCCGCGGCACCAAAAGGGCTTGCACTGAAAATTTTCGACAGAAAATTTGAAGTGTTCGACTCACACCCTCGGCATCCTGTCTAACATAGTTAAATCTAAAGGCTTTTCTACTAATAATTGTATTCTTCCATCAGGAGGATAAACTCTATTTAATTCTTTAACTCGCTTAATATTGTGTCCAGATAAATATCTAACTATTCCTTCCTGTCTTACTCCATCCAACCAGTCAAAAACTAGGGGAACTTCTCTATCTAACATTTCCAATTGTCCATCTTTTCCAGGAGTCGACTTTCGCCAATCGAATGAAATATCCATAACGCCTCCAACTTTTAGAGTATAAAGCGCATTAATTAGTGCTATATGCGGATATCTCATATAGGTAAAAGCTGTGCGTGATAAAACAACATCAAAACTTCTCGAAAATTGCTGGGGTAATCTTTCGGCTAGTCCAAGCAAATGTCCACCTCTAAGAGGAAAAACACTTAGCTGTGGTTCACGAGTTAAATTCGTCACCGATGAATGACCCTCCATCTGTTCTAATTCGTTGGCTGCTAAACCATTACTGCCACCTATATCTAAAATAGCGATTTCGTCTGTGGGATTTTTCTTTTGGGCTTCCCGTGTAGTTTCTAATAATTTTTTTAAATCATCCTTATTCCTATAGTAGCTGTGTCCGAGTGGATCGATTAAATTCCTTGTTCCCCAAGGGCAAAGTGAATTTGTTTGGGCTAGACCGTCAACTTCAGTCACTACCCGTGCATCTAACCATATTTTTGGATCTGTTAATAAAATTGCTTTTGCTTGAGGAGATAAGAAAGGAAGATGATCTTTACGTTGCACTCGACTGGCTAATTTTCCTGTTATAAATAGAGGGTACTCCCATTCCCTAAATGGCCTAGTGGAATCATAGCGAGAAGAATCAGTAACATAAACTACTTTTCTATCTCCAAGTGCTCTATACTTAACTCTTTCATTATAATCCTCGTATAGTTTTGTAATATCACTTCGCAAATTTTGTTCTTTGTCTACAGGAAGAGGAATAAGGGGCTCTGCGGTAAAATATGCCTCTACGATTTGTCCAATCTCTTCATTTTCAAGACTTCGAAACTTACCTGCAAAAATATTGTCGAAAAATATTTTTGTAACAGGATGAAAATGTTTTGGAATACGCGATGCTGTTGTATCAAGAGACTCGATTACTTTTGACATTACTTGGTATTAATTGTACGCGATAGATAGTGTAAAATCAAAAAGGAAAAATTACCGGCAGTGCTGGAAAAGAATTACCCTTCCTTCTTCTCCACTCCGTAAATCTGATCCAGTTAGCTTCACTAAAATGGCAACTATTTATTTCTTGACAATTATCTACATTTACGACAAAATACTCCTCGAGGGATAAAATGTCGCCAAAGAATTTACCATTGCCAGATGAAGAAAAAATCACTACTCTTTGTAAAATTCTCCAGCGAAAATTAACAAAGGAAGAAACAAGGAGAAAATATGCCCCGGCGAAACATATACTCACGCTTTTGGGGGCTGGAGCTTTTCTCACAATGGCAATGATAGCTCCCAATACAATTCGACTGGGAAAGACATTTTTGCAAAACGATGACTGGAAAAATTGGAAGAAATATAATCCATTTTACCTGCGTAGAGCCATAAAGCGATTACAAAAAGAAAAATTAGTGGAAATATCTGAAGAAAGTGATCAACAAGTAATTAAACTTACTCAAAATGGAAAAAGAAAGATCATCAAATATTCTCTTGCCGAATTAGAAATTGCCACACCAAAGTCTTGGGATGGTAAATGGCGAATAGTAATCTATGATGTAACTTCTGCTAAACATGATCTTCGGACATCTTTTAGAGAGACACTAAAAAGTCTTGGCTTTCTACAACTCCAAGAAAGTGTCTTTCTCATCCCCTACCCGTGTGATAAGGAGATAACTTTCTTAAGAGAATATTATGGGGTTGGCAATGAGGTAATCTACATCATCGCTCATAAACTGGAAAATGAGGATATATATCGTGATTACTTTGGATTAGTCTAAGGATTAGTCTAAACTAATTCTCATCTCTGAAATTAGATAAATATTTAAGCGACAAAATACTCCTCGAGGGAAATTTTGTCGCTTTTAAGACTTACCTTTGACAGAATTTGACATGACAGAATTTGACAGAAACTGTATGTTCTTCTTACTTGCTCTTCTTATGCTTCTTACTTATACTCTTCTTATTCTTCTTTCTTCTCTGCCTTCTCTACTCCGTAGAAGCGGATGCGGTCGCCCTTGAATATAAGATCTATTTCACCTAAAGGGCCGTTCCTGTGTTTGGCAATTAATAATTTTACCATCTGATGATCCCATTTCTCCAACTCCTGCTCTTCCCGATACAAAAACATAACCACATCTGAATCTTGTTCTATAGCGCCTGATTCCCGTAAATCCGCCAGTTGCGGAATTTTGGTACCTCTGGCTTCTACGGCTCTGGAAAGCTGTGACACTGCCAATACCGGAATTTTTAATTCTCTGGCTAGATTTTTGAGCGACTGGGAAACAATTGAAACCTCCTGTACTCGATTATCGAAATGTCTTCCGGGATCAACCAATTGCAGATAATCGACAATCAGAAGCTTCAAATTATGAGCAATTTGAAGCCGGCGGGCTTTGGTACGCATCTCAAAGATATTAATTCCCGGAGTATCATCTATATAGATAGGCGCCTCGGAGAGCTCTCCCATTGCTTCGGATAATTTGGTGAAATCTTCATCTGTCAGTTTGCCTGTTTTTAATCTCCAAGCATCCACATCTGCTTGGGAAACGAGTAATCTGTCTACTAATTCTTCTTTACTCATCTCAAGGGAAAATATCCCCACAGGCAATTTTTCATGAACACCAATATATTGAGCACAATTGAGGACAAATGCTGTTTTCCCCTGTCCGGGACGGGCTGCCAAAATCAATAAGTTGGAATCCTGCATCCCTGCCAGTTTATTATCCAAATCAGCAAATCCGGATGGTATACCGCGAAGCGCCGATCCGCGTTTGTGCAATTCATCAAGCCTATCGAAACTTTCTGCCAGAGCGTCTTTAACCGGTATAAAATCCTGGCGTGAGCGCTTCATGGCAATTGACAATACTTCTTCCTCTGCCCGGTCAAGAATATATTTCACCTCCACCTTTTCATCAAAGGCAGACTGAGATATATTGGCAGAACTGTCGATTAACCTTCGCTTGATATAATTATCCGTGACAATTTTGCTGTAAACTTCTATATTGGCAGAGGTTGGAACAATATTGGTTAATTCCGTCAGAAATGCCGCACCCCCGACTTCTTTATATTTACCCATCTTTTTCAACTGTGAAGTCACGGTAACTATGTCGATAGGTTCATGCTTCTCAAAAAGTGAGCGCATGGCAGAGTAGATATGAGCATGAGTATCTTTATAGAAAAATTCCGGAAGGAGAAAATCTACCACGTCAGAAATTGCATCTTTGTCTATAAGGATGGCGCCTAAGATGCTGGCTTCTGCTTGCTCATCATGAGGGGGAATACGAGCTTCAGGCATAATAACAATTATCCAATTATCCAATTTTCAAATTATCCAATAATCAAATATTACTGATTGGATAATTTGTTGATTTGAGAATTTGTTGATTGGATAATTCATTCCAATACTACCACCGTCAACTCCGTTGGCAATCTATCTTTTGTAACACTCAATTTGGGAATAGGTTTTGTGTCCTCTTTACCCATTTCCTTCAGAAATACATCTACACCGGATAAATTGGAAAATATTTTTTGATTATGCAGTTTGGTATTATAATGCATGGGAAGAACGATTTTGGGCTCAAGCTGGGAAATCACTTCTGCTGCAATGGGAGCTGATATAGTATAAACCCCACCAACCGGAATCAGCAAAATATCCACTCCGTCAAGAATTTCCAATGATTTATCATCCAATTTATGACCCAGGTCTCCCAGATGAACCACTGATATTCCGTCTATTTCAATTCTGTAAATAGTATTTTCTCCTCTCTCTTTCCCATTTTCGTTGTCATGAAAACTAGGGACACCTATGATTTTGATACCTTTCACTTCATATTCACCCGGGCCGGCAATTATAAGAGGACTGCCGGAAACTCCGCCGCTATAGTTATGATCGTCATGTCCGTGAGAAATTGTAACGACATCAGCTTCAACTTTAGGAAATTTGCTGCCGAGAGAGGCAGGATTAAAAGGATCGGAAACCAAAGTACCCGATTTTCCTCTTAATTTGAATGAAGAATGTCCAATATAAGTGATTTCCATAGGCAAGTTCTAGTTGTATCATTTTTATTTCGACTTGACAAGAGGATAATTTGCCTTTAAGATGAATGGGGGAATTTTCCTGCATTCATCCCGATCCGCCAGCTGGCGGAGAGGGATTTTTCACATTATGAAACGGGACGTCGTAATAGCAATTTTTATTGGCTTAATATTAGGCGGAATAGGAGCCTTGCTTGCTACCAGCTTGCCCGCCATTATTAAACAAAGATCTCTCTCAACGGATAAGCTTTTGCGTCTCTCTCCCACTCCACCTCCGGCCGACCTGACGCAGCTGCCGACTCTTGATATTACTCAACCCAAAGACCAAAGTATTTCAGATAATAAAACATTTGATCTGGTTGGCCAAGTGAAATCCGCATCATTTGTTTTGCTGGAAAGCGGTACGGAATATAAAACCATCCAAGCCTCCGCTGACGGCTTGATTAAAACTCAACTAAATCTTTCCGAAGGGGCAAATGAAATCTATATCAGCGCTTATGATAACAAGGGACAGACAAATACCAAACAACTGACTGTCTTTTACACCAGCGAAAAATTATGAAGAAAAAAATAATTTTTATAACCATTATAACCGTTATAGCCATTATAATTTTTAACGTCAGCCCGAATACATTGTCGGCTGCTTCTCCCACTTTGTCTCCGTCGGATACTGTTTCATCTCCATCAAGCACGATAATAGATAAACTGAAAAAAATTGAATTGCTTAAAGAAAAAATCGCTACAAAAGTAGCTGAAATCAGAGCTTCAGAAAAAGCAGCTGTCAGCGGGTTAGTTACAAAATTTGATAAATCCAAATTAACCGTCAAAGCAAGATTTGGTGATATTACCGTCACTTATATGGAAGATACAATCTTTTATTCCTTTACCGATTCAGGCAAAACCGAGGGAAGCGCAGCAAAAATAAAAGAAGACAGTCAAATTGCAGCCTTTGGTTATTTCGATGAAACCAAAACAAATCTTTCTGCCAAGTATGTCTATCTTTATCAACCGTCCATTCATCTGATAGGTAAAATTGCCGATATGGATAAAGGGAACTACACCATAACCGTAAAAGAACCACAAGGGACAACGCTGGTTGACATAGAAACTTATTCCAAAATCTATATCCTCACTGCGGATAAAAAATTGGCAAAAGGAGGTTTTTCCAAACTTAAAATCGGAGATATGGCGCATATAGAAGGAAATCCAAACAGCAAAGAAGAAAACCGTATTTCCTCAACCAGAATAATTTCTCTTTCCTTTGCTCAACCGACTCCCCTCTTTTCCCCTCCCCCATCTCCCAAAAGCGGCGATTCGGAATCTTCCTCACCTTCAGCAAATCAATAATTCTCCCCAATCATGATAAAAAGAATCGAAAAAGTCAGAAATGTTATTAAAAAACAAAATCTCGATGCGCTTTTTGTCACTGACCAATATAATGTTACATACCTAACTAACTTTGCCGGACTGTCTCCAAATGAAAGAGAAGGCTTCCTGCTAATTACTAAAAAGCACGCTTTTCTTTTGACTTTTCCCACTTATTTTGGGCTTTATAAAGAGGGCGGAGCGGGTTTTGCTACATTAAATATCACTCATGCAAAAAGATTAACAGATCATTTAGCTGAAATTATTCGAAGAGAAAAAATTAAAAGTGTTGGATTTGAAAAAGAAAATCTGACGATAGCCGAACTGGAGTCTCTAACAAAAACGGGGTCAGACCTTACAGGATTTAAAGGTCTGACCCCAACAAATGGAATTGTTGAAAAACTAAGAGTTACAAAAGATACTAATGAATTAGAATACATAAAAAAGGCGGCCGCCTTCACCGACCTCGCCTTTGATTTTATAAAAACTAAAATTAAAAGAGGCATTACCGAAAAGGAACTGGCTTTGGAACTGGAATTTTTTCTCAAACAACGCGCCGATGACATTGCTTTTTCCCCAATTGTTGCTTTTAACGAAAACGCAGCTATTCCCCACTATCTCCCTTCTCCCTTCTCACAACTCACAAATCACAACTTAATTCTCCTTGATTTTGGCGCAAAGGTCGGCGGTTACTGTTCGGATATGACCAGAGTGATTTTTTTCGGAAAACCAAAAGCCGGGCTGGCAAAAGCTTACCAATCCGTTCTTGCGGCACAGAAACTGGCGCTAAAGATTTTAAAAACCGGTTTAGTATGCGGAGCTATCGATAAATCCATAAAAAAAATTCTTACTTCCCAAGGTTATCCGCGTTATGAACATGGGCTTGGTCATGGAGTAGGACTGGCAATCCACGAAGCGCCAAGACTTAAGATTGGCAGTAAGGAAAAACTAGCGGAAAATATGGTTGTGACTGTTGAACCGGGAATTTACATGGAAGGTAAATATGGCATAAGGATAGAAGATTTGGTAGTATTAAGAAAGGATGGAATAGAAATTTTATCCAAGTCACCTAAGTTACTTAAGGAACTTATAATTTTATGATTAAACCACAAACTCTCAAAGGCTTCCGTGATTTCCTGCCGCAGAATGTTATTAAACGGCAATTTATTATTGATAAAATAAAAAAAGTTTTTGAACTATATGGTTTTGATCCATTAGAAACACCTGCACTTGAATACGCTGAAACATTACTTGGCAAATATGGAAATGAAGCGGATAAACTTTTGTATTTATTTAAAGATCGTGGCGGAAGAAATGTAGGAATGCGTTATGACCAAACAGTTCCACTCGCCCGCGTAATTGCTCAGTACAAAAACGAAATTTCCTTTCCTTTTAAGAGATATCAAATCCAACCCGTATGGAGAGCCGAAAATCCTCAAAGAGGAAGATTTAGAGAATTTATGCAATGCGATATTGATACTGTAGGAATTGGTGGTATTCGGGCAGATACAGAAATTATCGCTTGTGTCATTGCATCGATAAAGAAATTAGGATTTAAAAGAGCAAAAATGATTGTTAACGATCGAACTGTATTTGTCCACCTACAACCGAAATATGTTGCCGCAATTGATAAGTTAAAAAAAATTGGAAAAGAGGGAGTGATCGCTGAATTAATTAGTAAAGGCTACGACAAAAACGATGCCGGCAAGCTTATTAACTCATTTGATGCTAAAAAACCTACACCACATATAATCTCTTTATTCCAACTTTTGAGAGAATACGGGCTAGAAGAAAATAAAGATTATCTTTTCGATCCTACTTTGGCTCGGGGATTGGATTACTACACTTCTACAATTTTTGAATTGGTAGCTGATGATTACTTAAGTGGTTCGTTGGGTGGAGGCGGCAGATATGATAAATTAATTGGTAAATTTATTGGTGAGGATATTCCTGCTGTTGGATTTTCTTTTGGTTTTGATCGATTACTTGAAGCAATGGATCAGTTACAATTATTACCCCAATTAAAATCATTGACAAAAGTACTAGTAAGTGTATTTTCCCCAGAATTTCTGAATATATCATTAAAAACTGTTTCCCTGCTTCGTGATGCCGGTATCAATACAGAAATAGTTTTTGATACAAATATTAAACTGGATAAACAGCTTAAATATGCGGACAAAAAAGGAATTCCCTATGCTGCCATCATCGGCCCGGATGAAGCAA
>JACREK010000050.1 GCA_016218275.1 Candidatus Gottesmanbacteria bacterium
AGCGGACAATTGGTATTTCATCTGCATATACATTTATTGGGGGGATGGAAGGAAAAAGCAAGCTGGGAAGTTTAATATAATGAAAAGGTATATGCCCGTCTGAACTTGCCGTTCGCCTTTTCATCCGCCAGCTGGCGGAACGGCTCACGGAGCGTTCTTAGCCGGGCTTAAGAAGCTCTAATACTTGCAAGCTCGTAAAGAGCTTCTAAAGGAGGTGTTTATTTTTTATGATTTTTGTTAAAGCTGGGCCTGGGGATACTTCCGATTCGGTAATCCGCAAGTTTACCAAAAAAGTGATTAATGAAGGATTGCTTTTGGAGTTTAAGAAGAAAGAATTTTACCAAAAGCCGGCAGAGGTGCGCAAAGAACAGAAAAAAGAGATCGAAAGAAGGCAGAAAGCGCGCCGCCGGGCAAGGGCTAGAACTACCAAAATTTGATGACTTTTATAGAGTCATGATTACAGTTCTTATAAAAACAGAATCTCATTATAATGTCAACCGGCAAAGGGTGAGGGAGGCAATTGCCGGACTTTTGCAGCAAAAAGGCATAAAATTAAATGTCGAAGTCAGTATAGTGGTCGTCGGGGACAGGCTGATGAAGAAGTTGAATAATACTTACAGACATATTGATGATACGACTGATGTGCTTTCTTTTCCGCAGTCGGATGATAAAAAAGAAGTGCCGTTTATGGATCCGCCCGATGGAATTTTGAGGCTTGGAGATATAGTGATTTCATATCCTGCCGCAAGAGATGATGCGATGGAGGAAGGAAAGTTAGTTGACGATAAAATTGATGAGTTAGTCGAACACGGAATGAGGCATTTATTGGGAGAACACCACGATGAATAAATTATCCAATTATCAAATAAACCAATAATACCAATTATCCAATAAATAATGAATTTGTTGATTTGAGAATTTGTTGATTGGATAATTAGTTGATTTATTACTATGGTTTTATATCGAAAATACAGACCGCAAAAAATTTCCGAGCTTGACAATGCTGAAATAAGAGAGAGATTGACTCGGGTTTTTTCTTCCTCATTTATTCCTCATGCGCTTCTTTTTGCCGGGCCAAAAGGAACCGGTAAAACATCAGCCGCAAGAATTATAGCCAAAGTACTCAATTGCGAGAAGAGAAATTCAGGGTCAGACCTTAAACGCGCTAAAGGTCTGACCCTTGCTGATATCGAACCCTGCAACGTCTGCGAAACATGCAAAGCAATTACTGAAGGAAGACACCTGGATATTATCGAAATTGACGCCGCTTCCAATCGGGGTATCGAGGAAATAAGAGACCTGCGGGAAAAGATTAAATTTGCTCCGGTTAGTGCAATTTATAAAGTCTACATCATAGACGAAGTGCATATGCTCACCAACGAGGCATTTAATGCGCTTTTAAAGACTTTGGAAGAACCTCCAGCTCATGCGGTTTTTATACTGGCAACTACAGAACCGGAGAAATTACCCGAGACGATTGTATCCCGCTGTATCAGATTTAATTTCAAGAAAGCCAGCCCTTCAGAAATCTTAGGTTGTCTAGAGCGTGTTGTAAAAGGGGAAAAAGTCAATGTAACTCCCGATGTTTTACAACTGATTGCACAAACGTCTGACGGATCATTTCGCGATGCCACCAAAATTCTCGAACAGGCGATTCTGGAAAATGCCTTAACCAGTGAAAAATTAAACATACTTTTAGGCCGGCAGAATTTATCGGTAATTAACTTTTTGAAACTGCTTGCTTCATGCGACACCGGCAAAGTTCTTTTCGAAATAGTAAAAATGGGGGAAAACGGGATAAATTTCCGTTTTTTGACGGAGGAACTTTTATACCTTCTTCATGCAATTCTGCTTGCCCAGCACGGGATAGGTAAAGAAAAAATATCTGCTGATTTGGTTACACTATTGACAAAAGATGAAATATCCCGGCTGATAAAACTTTTTTCCAAAGTTTATGTAGATTTAAAAACTACCAGCATACCGCAGTTACCGCTCGAAGTAGCTGTGGTTGAGTGGTGTGAGAGGAAGCAATAAATACCAATCAACAAATTATCCAATCAACAAATCAACAAATTTATTGGATAATTGGTATTATTGGATAATTTGAGAATTGGATAATTTATACTTATTAGTTTATTACCCGACTGAAAGGAGGGTCTATGTTTAATCCATTTAAATCTTTAGGAGATTTGAAAAGTATTCGCGATCAGTCGATGAATATGCAACAGATGTTATCTTCCGAAGAAGTGGTGGTGGAGAAAAACGGAGTGAAAGTAGTGATGAGCGGAGATCAGAAAATAAAAGAGCTGACTATTGACGGTAGAGACGATTGGCGGGTAAAAGAGGCAATTGCCGAGGCAATAAAAAAATCTCAGGAGATTGCCGCCAAGAAACTTACGGAAATGAGTGGGGGATTACAAGGGTTACTTGGAGGGGGTAATACATAAGACTCGCATACAAAATTTCTTGCTCGCAAGGTGCCAGTATTCCGAATCTGCGTTGTCCCTAGTGAATTTATTCAGGATCTTATTACTTAGATTCTATTCACAACCTTGGTACAAGCGTCCCGTATGCGATCTTCGAAAATTTTGTATTGCTCGTCTTAGTTTTTATGATATTAGTAACTGGATGTTTAGCTTTTGACCATTTCATGGATTTCCCAGGAAAATTTGCGGATCACATCATGCCGGATAAAGTCCATATGCTGAATGTTTCATTTCTGGTTACGCA
>JACREK010000049.1 GCA_016218275.1 Candidatus Gottesmanbacteria bacterium
AGGTCGCCGGGAAGAGGAGAAGAAGAATTCCAAACCAATTTAGAACGAAGAGGCATGTTACCTCCTATACTTCGTCTATAAGCATAGTACATATAAAGCTCGCCATTTACATTATTAATCATAGGGTAAGAAGTCCCGCAAATCACCTTATCCTCCGAGTTTATGATCTTACCAAGACCCGGCAAACTGTAACCGCCAAGTGGATTTGTACTACGAACTATACTGTTACCCCAATCATTGGTATATTGTTGGTCATTTAATGGTCTTACACAACCGAAATAATTTGCTCCATTATATATTAGGTAATAATAGTTCCCTTCTTTTTTCCAGTCCTGTTTGTCCTTGTTATTGCAGTCCCAACTTGAGGTGCAATGGGTATTTTTTTCGGCAGGCAGCAAAACATTTCCTATACTTGAATCCCCTAAATCAGTTAGAAGATCGGAAGCGCCCACTCCCTGAGAATATGTAGCTTCATTGCCATTATCAGGTTGAGGATTACCATTTCTATCCGGAGGATGCCCATCTACCACTGTCCAAGCGGCGTATTTTTGATTTCCGTCAATAAGGAAAGTACCTGTTGAGGCACTTTTCAAAATATTTCTCTGATAATCTAGAATCATATGAACTATGACTTTGGGCTTTGACCATGAAGATGGGATAAACGGAGTGGTGGTATAAGAAACACTCATCTGTCCGCTAGTTTCTAGAGCCATCATATATCTTGTCGGACAGACTGAATAATCAATGGCAATATGCCCATCATACACCTGACCCACTTCGTTTATGACTGAGTCGTCAAATATCGGGGCGACTTCAGTGAAATTTAGGCCGTCTGTAGAGATCATCAGGAACATTTTGTACCTCCTGTCTATCCCCAAGGAACGGCTATAGGCATAGTATTTTCTGTCCTCTGGATTATAGAGTATCGGCAATTTTGAATAATCGCCGTCTGCAATACTTACATGCGCAGGATTAAAATCTAAGTTTACCCTTTGAGCTTCACCAGGCGATTGTAAATGGGCTTTACCAGAAAAAAGATCGTCCAGAGTCGGACTTTCTAATTTGAGAGGTTGCTGATAAGCATAATAACTAGTCGGACAACTTCCCGAAATTCCGGCTTGACTTAGGATAAAATTATCAAACTGATACTGAATACCATTTGCGACATTTTTTATATAAATTTGGACTCTCAAAAGATTATGCCCCGGATTTTTTATCTCAAAGTTACTGATTTCTAATTTTTGCCAATCGCCAGTCCCTACCTTATCAAATGTGCTGAATGCTTCCCTCGTACCACCAATAGCCCAGACTACGAACTCGACTGTTCCTCCTTGGGGTGAGCGAAAATAAACAGAGGCTGTGTATTTTTGACCGACCGTTATATTTTCATTTACATCGTATGCGAGTGTTTTTCCATCTCCAAATCCAGAAGGACATCCGGAACAATTATTCGTATCCAACCAATAATTTCCGCTTTTGGCTCCCCAGTTAATTATGGCTCTATTTAAATCCCCGAATTGCCATCCATCCGCATTGCCCGATTCAAAATCGCCGTTTCCAATCATATTGCCCGATCCCTGAGGATTTATGGCAATTGGTGTTTGGACACCGGGAATATTTGAAGCTAATACATCCCTTACGGAAAAGGAGAAGATTAAAGCAGAAATTAAAACTATTTTTTTCATAGACTTCTCCCAAAATCCCCCACCAGGATATTATAATCAAAAATATCTATTCTTTATGTTAATAATTCAGCTAATTTAAAGACCGCTTCTTTAAAAGGAATGATTTCAATATTCTGATAGTGTTGGCGTATGTTTCCGCCATATAAAATATAACCTTTTGTCACAGGATAATCGCGCAGGAATGATTTTAAATTATTTAAATCCGTTGACGAAATATTCTTTTTGCTTTTAATTTCAAAGGCCCGTAGCCCCTTTTTGCCATAAGCAATAAAATCAACTTCTATTCCTGTGGCGGTTCTATAATAAAAAAGACTATACCCCAAGTTTAAATAATCGTTTATAGCCCGCAGGTTTTGGAAAAATAGGCTTTCCAGGGCAATTCCTCCAATTGACTCAGGCTGGTCCAGCGGGCCAAGAGGTCTGATTGTCCGATAAATTCCCACATCAAAAAAATAAAATTTATTATGTGTTATAAGGCGCCGTTTCGCCCTTTTTGAAAAAACAGGAAGCCTTATCCCAAGGAGCAAATCCTCAAGAGCGCAAAAATAGTCTTCAACGACTTTACGGTTTACAGCCGCTTCTCTGGCCACTTCTGACATATTCAAAATCGACCCCTGGGAAAAGCTGGCAGTTTCAAGAAAACGCGCGAAAGCGCTTAAATTCCGGCTTATTCCTTCCTGTAGAACTTCCTGTTCCAGATAGGTTTGAACATAACTGGCCAGATATTTTTCTTTATTTTCTTCGGAAAAAACCGCCGGAAGGTTGCCGAAGCGCAAACAATCTTCCAAACGAAAATCAGAGCCCAGTTCTATAGCCGTCAAAGGGTGCATAAAATATGTTAAAGCCCGGCCAGCCAATAAATTTTGGCCACCACGACGAAGTTTTCTGGCGCTTGATCCGGTCATAATGAATTTATATTTTTTCGATTCAATTAAACGATGCACTTCGTTAAGAAGCGCAGGTATTCTTTGGATTTCATCAATAATTACCCAGTCGTAATATTTTTCCGGGATAATTTCTTCCAAACGTGAAGGGTCAGCCAATAGTCGATTAAAAGTCTCGGCATTAAGAAGGTCTAAGTATAACGCCTTGGGGAAATTACTCCGGACCCAGGTGGTTTTACCGGTGCCTCTTCCTCCAAAAAGGAAAAAACTTTTATTAGTTGGTGGTTTTAACAATCTGGAATACATAAGTCCATTATATATTATAAATTGGTCTTGTCAAGTCCAATTTATTGCGTCCTCCCGAAATTCCCCTTTAACTTATCCAAAACCAACCTTTTTAATTCCGGTATGATTTTTCGATCGCCTATGGGAAGAAATCTGCGCAGATCCGAGTTAATTTCTTCTTTTGGCCATTTTTCCACCTTTTCTA
>JACREK010000055.1 GCA_016218275.1 Candidatus Gottesmanbacteria bacterium
CCAAGGAGCTCGGTCTACGATATAGGAAAACTATTAATCCATAAGAGTCTAGTGGAAAGGATAGTTGAGTATAAGCGTCAGAAGTTACGTGCTTTCTCGGTAGATATACTTGAAAGTGTCTTGGTACAAGAAAAAGCTCGGCTTACTAAACTCATAAAAGATATGAACTTCCTTAAGAAGAATCTGGTAAAAGGAGTGGATCTAACTACCCATACCCAAGTTCGTTACTACCATAGTGCTTCGGGGTATAAGCAAATGATGTGGAATTCACTTAAGGCGCAAAAAGAACATTTTGGATATTCCGAGCTTGGTTGGTCTCAGATTGTCGGCAGTAAATTCATGAAAAGATGGATGGAAGAGATGATTAAAAGACATATACATGATCGAGTAATTATCAACCCAAGGAAAGAAACACTTGACCATCTTACCCGTCCAGGTGAAGGTGAATTCCGCAAAAAATATCAAGAAACTCGCATACTTGATGAAAAACAGTTATATATTTCAGGTGATACCACTATTTATAATAATACCTTTGCCGTTGCCTGGTGGAGACATGGAGAAGTTGTAGGAGCAGAGATCGAAAATCTAGAACTAGTAAAAACACAAAAAGCTATCTTTGAATTACTCTGGAAACAAGCCGAGCCGATAAAACAATAAACTAATTAGTTTTACCCAAGATCCAACTCTAGGTTTTCGATGATTTGTTTTTTTGCTTTAATTTTTTCTAAACGCTTTTAAGATTTCTTCTTCACTAAAACCAAAATTCATTATTTGTCTTATATATCTTGTCCTCGCATGCGGATCATATTCTTTTTGTCCCTGTTGTACGATCATGAAGGATCTTTGACTAGGATTATAAGGTATTTTCTTATATGGAGGGATAAATTTCTGATGACTGGTTCCTAATTGTTTTCTGGGGGTAAAACCAAGATTGAATAAACATCTAACTAATTCTTTTGAACCAAAAGTAAATTTCATGCATGAAGTAAGGAATCAAATTTCTGGGAAGCAAGGATTTGATAGTGAAGTGAAATATTTTCCACTTTAGTAAGGGGATTTTGCCGCACAGGCTGAAACCAAATATGACTCTGCATTTTTTTGGGAATATCAAAAAGAGTATATATCAGATCATTCACCAGAAATGGTAATTCTTCAATACTTTTTGCTTGTGTAAAAACATCATATTTTACCAATTCCGCAATATAATTGCCGCCTTTAGTCTTGACAATCTTTACTTCAATTTCCTTTGGAACTTTTGGTAGTCTAAGTGATTTAGATTTTTTCATAATCTACTCGATATTATATAAGGGAATCGAATATAACATATACCCATCATTAAATCAATTAGAGATATCTTATCTTATTTAATTCCATGAAAAATAAGTTGTCAAGTCTTTACATAATATATCTTTTAAGACATATTAATATATATGGCAAGACGCGTATATACTCTACAAGATCATCTGAAGAAATCCCTTAAAAATCCTACGTTTCGTAAGGCATGGGAAGAGTCGGAATTGGAATATCAAATTGCGCAAGCAGTGATTGATAGTAAAAAGGCTTAATAAAAAAATGACACAAAAAGAGTTAGCCAAAAAGACGCATACTACGCAAACCGTAATCTCTAGGATAGAAAATATGTCCGGAAATCCTACGATTGATCTGCTGAAGCGTATCACCCAAGCTCTTGGGCTTCATATAAGGGTAAACTTTGGGTAACATAGTTAAAATTCTTACCGCACCTATGCAGCTCTTATACTTTGGAGAAGTGTGGATTAGAGAGAATTACTTCAAGATTTTGAAGTGAAATTTAGACTGAAAACGATTAAAGAGTTTATCAAAAGTGATAAGATAATCAATTTTCTCTTTTCCCAAAACAGCTAGGGTTGAGCAATCTACAAAACTTAAGTCTTTTTCTTTTGTTTTCTGGAAAATTTGCCAGCTGTAGTCTTCTAAAATTTCATCAATTCTGATAATTTTGATAACTGCTTCTTCTTTCAGACTTCGCCCAAATTCTATAGTTAATTGGCGACTTTTTCTTTGTGATAGAACAGTCAAAACCTCAAGCAAGATGAAATTACTAATATAAAGATTAACTTTCTGCTTTGCCAGTTCTTGAGATATGACTAGAGCTTTTTTATGAAGAGAATCCTCGGGTAAATGGAGACTACAGATAAAACTAGTATCCAGAAAAATATTCATTCTTAGTTTTTACCGTATAGGTAATGATCGATCCGACTGGAAAGATCGGCTGGAGCTTTCGTTTTTATCTTTTTGGATAGTTTTTCGGCTTTTTTTGCAAGATCTAATAAATACTCACTTGCAGATATTTTCTTTCCATTTGCCTTAACTTTATACTTCACTTTATTCTGCACGTTTTGGCGGATAAGTTCAGAGAGGGAAACACCTTTAAGAAAAGCATGGTATTTCAGATTCCTATAGAGATCTTCAGGTAAAAGTATTTGAGTTCTAATCATACACATACATTATGATGTATATCAAGATAGATGTCAAGTAGTAACTGGTCTTGTAACAGCTCAGAGTTACGGACACGATATTCTTCGAACAAGGCTGAAAGCCGAAGTGAGAAGCCTGTCCTGAGTGAAGTCGAAGGGTTCTCGCTTACGCTCGAACAATAAAAGTTGTGTTAGCAAACGTGAGATGTTACTTATTCAAATATTTTGCAATATTGGAGTTGTGTTCCTCGATGGTTCTCCCAAAGTGGAGTCTGCCTGTTTTATCTGAGATATAGTAGATATAATTTGTTGCCGGAGCATCAACTACACCAACAATTGCATCAATTCCCGGATTGGCAATTGGTTTCGGCGGCAGCCCCGGATTCTTATAAGTGTTATACGGAGAATCGATATCTAAATCCTCGATAGTCAATTCCTTCTTCCACCAAGTCTTTTCTTTAGTCTGGTATCCAAGGGCATATTGAACTGTGGCATCTATATCAAGTTTCATTCCCAAACTTAAGCGATTGAGAATGACGCTGGCAACTAAAGGTCTGTCTTCTTTAAATTTTGCCTCTCTTTCGACCATTGAGGCAACGGTAATTACCTCATCAAGAGATAATTTTTTCGCTTTTGCTCTCATCTTTACTTCTGGCGTAACTTTATTGTCAAAATTGGAAAGAAATATCTTAGTAACTGCAGCAGCTTCTGCATCTTTGGGAATAAGATAAGTATCGGGAAACATATAACCTTCGCGGGCAACTTTTAGGAATTCCTGCTCGGGAATATTTAATTGTCTGGCAAGAACAAGTGCTATCTCTTCATTTCTCCACCCCTCAAGGATGGTAATCCAGACGTCTATTGTTCCATGGGTAAGAGTATTGATTACCGTATATAAATCCATAGCCGGATTAAGTCGGAAATCTCCTGCTTGGATATTGTTATCAAGTCCTCCAAAACGGGCAATGAGAAAAAAAGCTACCGATGAACGGATTAAATCCTGTTTTTGCAGATGTTCCGCAATAGTGCGAATTCCCTCCCCACGTTTTATGGAAAATATAAGAGGCGTAGTGTTGGCAGGGTTTGACGGTTTGATAGCCTGATACCACCACAAAAAAATTGAAACAATGAATATCAGGAGAATTCCCAAAAGAATAATAAATTTTTGTTTCATTGAGATATAATAGGTGCTCTCCGGAAACGGCCGGTTTGCCGATTATAAATGAAAATTCTACTGCATTTTATGCAGGAGATTTCATCTTCAAGGTCTCCCTTTTTTACTTTTTTTCCATTTTTTAGTGAAGTACCGCAACCGACGCATCTTCCTTGTGATAGAAGCCATGCCTGGACTGGTGAAATTATATTTTTAAACATACAAGTTGTCATTCTGAGCCCCGATTAATCGGGGCGAAGAATCCCCTTCATGATTCTGAAGCCGAATGGGATCCTTCGGCTGTAGCCTCAGGATGACATCTACTCTATTTTATATATTGGAACATTTTTAAGTGTTTCTTTTGCTTCACTCAACCTCCATTTATCGGAGGAATAGAGTATACATAGTATATCATTCTTGTCCACTCGTTCATCCAATCTTCTCTCAAAATATATACCAGCCTGCCTATCAGCCGGACAGCCTAAAATTTTTGCAATAACAGTAAGGTCTTGATTATTAAATGCAGTCACAATGCCTTTTTTTTGACTTGGTACTTCGTATTTGAAATTTCCCAGCTTTATATGTTCAATAGTAACGTTAGGATTGCCGCCTTGGGCTTTGATAATTTCCTTCATTTTTGACAGTGCTTTGCCGCTTGAGAGAATTTGTTTTGCCATATCTTCTCCATTTTCAGATTTTCCTTTCTTTTTGGTATCGGCAAGACATAAATCGAGCAGTTTTCCGGCAAGTCTTAATGCTTTTGCTTCCAATATAAACGGTCTGTCAGGTCTCTGTTCCAATACTTTCAAAACATCATGAGCTTCAAGAACCGGTCCGACCGCATGTCCCGCAGGTTCAAGAACCTGATTGATATCAACGGTGACTTTTATATTGAATTGTTTGGCCAAAAATTTAAATTTTTCCGCAATGATTTCAGCATCCTTAAAATGCTTTACTTTCAGCGTTGGCCCAACAGGTATATCCAAGACCAAGTGAGTTGAGCCGGAAGCTATCTTTTTGGCCATGATGGAAACAATAATTTTATCAAATGACTCAAAGGAAAGAGGTGCTTCAACTTGGATAATTATGTCATCAGCCGGAGCCAGTCCCAGATGTCCACCCCAGACGATACATCCGCCTGCTTTTTCTACAATTTTTTGTATTTGGGCAGGCATGAAAGTGACCGGAGCAAGGACTTCCATTGTGTCGGCAGTTCCTGCCGGAGTTGTTATTGCCCGTGAAGAATTTTTGGGTATTTTAAATCCGGCAGCTGCGATAATCGGGACTAAAATCATAGTTGTTCTTGTTCCAGCTATCCCTCCGGTTGAATGTTTATCTGCCACAATTCCCCGAAAATGAAGTTTGGCACCTGTATCTGCCATAGCTCTGGTAAGGTAATAAAGTTCCTGATTGGAAAATCCTTCCTTAAATCCGGCAGCGACAAAATAAGTTGTTAAAATTGGACCCAATTTTTCATGTGCAACTTCATCCATGAGAGAGAAGATTTCCTGATATGACAGTGATTTTCCCAAAAGTTTTTTCTTGATAGCAGAAAGTGCTTCTAGATTCTGATTGGGAGAATGTTTGTGTTGAGTTTTTATCATATAGTTACCAATTTTCCTCTGACAATTAACCGCCGAAAGTATGTGCCGGGCGGTACGCAAGTGACTAATGTAATATAAGCATTATCGTAGTTTTGTTCAAGCACAGATAAGTTGTCCGGAGAGACTACTTTCATTTCATAAACCTGGTATTTATATGTAACGTTGTCCACATCGACTAAAATCTCATCATTAATATCAAGCTCGGGAAGCTTGGAAAAAATAGATTTATAGTCTTTCGGATTATAAAACCAAAGAAGTGTTGAGTGTCCGAAAATTACAGGATTGCCGAAATTACCGGGTAAGGGACCGGTAAAATGGATAAGACTTTTAGACAGGTCCTCTCCGCCAACCAAAACATTAGCTTTTTCTATACCAAGTTTTGGAATGCTTAAAGTATAGGAAGTATTTGTGGAAGCCAGTTTAAGATTTTGGGCTTTGGGAAACCAGACGCTGGCTTTTGTATAATCCGCATTTTCAACACCGAGTACAGCAGGTAAACTATTGGTAATTGTATTTTTGATAATCTCTGCCGGAATTGGCTTGATAAGATTATTGAATTTTGGCGCGTAATACAATTCAAAACTTATAATCGGGAAAAGAACCCATGATAAAAGGCTTATTCCAGAAAAAATGAAGATGACAGATAAGATTTCAGCAATCCTTCGTTTTACTGTCGACCTGATTTTGACATATGAATAAAGGGCCATCTTTTAACGAGAGACTATATTAATATTAATGTTACTGCCGTACCAGGGGAGAGTATTGTTGAAGAATGGAAGACTGTTGTCTTTGATAATTTCCACTCCGCCTATATTTGGGATTGTTGAAAGAATATTGCTTACCTCTTGATATGATTTGCCTGTTAATTTGCTTTTGATATTATTTTTATCCAAATCTGGAACGAAGAAGGAAGTGATATTCGCCAGAGCAGTTACGTCATTACTGCTACCCTTTTTCGCTTGAGAGATTTGGATATTTGTTTTGGAATTATCTAGGGTAAACCCGGGCGGAGGAGCAATCTGGTCATCTTTTATAAGAGTAGTCAAATCAGACTGTTTGAAAACCAGGGCGTTTATTTTAAGAGCAAGTGACAAACTGACTTCTTTCCCTTCCGTATTTATGTCCTTGCTGAATTTTTTGGAAGTAATCTCTTTTGTTACAGTATCATCCAGCAGTTTCTCATCAGAGGATATTTTTTGCATAATTTTCTGTTTTGCCGCAGTTTCCAATTCCTGTGCAAGAACTGTTAACAGATTGTCTTGATCAGTCTTGGAGACACTTGAAACTTCACGGCTGGTGCCTCCGGCAAGTGCGCTGTTGTTTTTGGCATAGTAAGAGCTTTGGGGAAAATCTTTGAAGGCAAAAATACTGCCTCCTGCGATATTTCCTTCCGGACCAATTTCTACGGCTGTTGTCTTTGCTGTTGTTTTTCCAAACGTCAGTCCCTCTCCTGTGTCTGAGGCAGAGGCGATAGTGACGTCGTCATCCAGAGTAAATTTGAGCGTTCCGTTGGTAAGTACAGTTCCTTTGGGAAAAGTTTTGCCGGCAGTTGTTTTATTATAGATAAGTACGTCTCCACGGCTTTTATCTCCAACTTTATTTTTCCCGGTTGTGGCTGAAGTTTTATCTCCAGAAGCCTCTTCAGAAAGGGCATTTGCCAGAATTATATCTTTTCCGGCCTGCAGTTTAGCGGCATCGGTTGAAAATGTTATCGGAAGTTGGTGAGAATTTGAAGCAGGATAAACAATCAGATTTATTGTTGCTTTTGGATAAAACCAGAATAGGAGAAATCCCGCCCCGGCAATAACCAGAATAATGAATATATAAAAGAATGGAAGCGAAGCAAAAGATAGATTGCCCAAAATTGGAGGTAAAGAAATTTTAGGGAGGCGTATCTCGGAAATTTTCTGCGAGAAATTAGGCAGATGAGGAGTAGTGAAATTATCTTCTACAATTATTGGCTTTTTCTCTCCCTCTGATTCCTGAATACCTTTGATAAAACCAAAAGTCTCCGTTTCTTCCTCCTCTTTCTCTTTTTTCTCCTCTGGTACTTCTTTTTTCTCTTCGACTCTTATTTCTTCAATATTTAATTCTCTAATCAGACTTCCTGCAGCCGCTTCCACAAGAGCAGTATTGACATCATTTTCCTCAAGAATTTCTATTTTCGGAGTATGTAAAAATGAGGCATGTTTATGCCAGGGAAAACGCAAAAGTTCTTCCCGCAGTTCTTCAAGTTGCGGTCCTTTCACTTCATCATAGATGATTATTTTGGAGGGCAGCAATTCTTCGGAGAAATTAGACATAATTTTCTCAAAATCAGAGTAAAATGCGGCTGTTCTGGAAACGACAATATTGCGTTCAATTTTTCCGACACGCACCTGTGAAAGAATGAGATTGTTTCTGCCTACAGAAAGAAGAAGAAGTGTCGGAGGAGATTCCTCTTTCTTTTCCAGATAAAAAGCAAGAGCTTGAGGATATTCAATAAATCCCTGTGGTTCCAGGTCAAGTTCTTTAGAAATTTTCTTCAGCCTGTCCAGAAATTCCGGTTTTATTTTATCCTGTTCAAGGAAAAAAGCAGGAAGGCCAAAAACCACTTTTTTGATTAATAAATCTTCAGGAATATTTTTTTCTGCGGTGGATATGGCAATGTCTGCTGCTTCAACTTCATTTTCACCTTCAGTGAATTCACTTTCGCCATTTCCGATTATAGTAACTTTTTCATCTGAGAGTGTGGCAACTACGGCTGTAATCCTATGCTCTTCAACACCCAGAACTATGAAATATTCTTTAATCTCTTTTTTGGGCAAGATTTTGTTTATCAGGGACATTTGTTTGGAGGATTGCGTAGATTCTTCTTATACCAGCAGCTTGCGCCTCCTCTTTTATTATCTTAAACTTTCCCAGCCCTGCTGTAAAGTCAACATGAGGACCGCCGCAGACTTCTTTGGAAAAGACTTGTCCTGAGCCTGTCGAAGGATTTCCTACAGAATAAACTTTCACTTTTTCCGGATAATTGACGCCGGGAACTGTCAAAGCACCTTCCCTGATAGCTTCAGCCAAATTTATAATTTTCATTGACACCGGCAGATTCATCTCTATTTGCTTATTGATTAAATCTTCAATTTTTTTTATTTCATTTGCAGTCAATTTATGGGGATGAGAAAAATCAAACCGCAAACGCTCTGCTGTGATATGGCTACCTTTCTGCCTGATGTGATCTCCAAGTACAGTTCTTAAAGCCTGTTGCAATAGATGAGTGGCGGTATGAAGTCTTGTTGTTTCCTCCGATTGATCCTGCAGCCCTCCTTTAAAAATGCCTTTAGTGGCCGTGCGTGATAGTTCCCGATGTTTTTTAAACTCTTGCTCGAACTGTTTAATATCGATCTTTTGCCCTTTACGGGCAAATAACTCGGCAGTTATTTCCAAAGGGAAACCATATGTCTGATAGAGATCAAAAGCAATTTTTCCATCGGCGCGGGATATTTTTTGTATTTCTCGCATGCCTTTATCTAGACTTAAGGTGAACCTGAATAACTCTGATCCAATTACATTCTTAATAACATCATGATTTATATTTTTAAAATAGAAAGTATTTTCATATGTTTTCAGAACACTTTCTACGATTTCAAGTAAATCTTGCTCTGTTATTGAAACATTGGTTAATAATCTATATTTGACAGCGGCGCGACGGAGTAAACGACGAAGTATATAGCCTTGTTGTTTATTACTTGGTTCTACTTTATCCGCGACCATAAAAGTGGCTGCTTTCAGGTGATCCGCGATGATTCTCATCGGTGGTTTATTTTCTTCCTCTTTGTAACTTTTACCAGATACTTTATATATTGTTTCTATAATTTGGGAATACAAGTCCGTTTGGAAGATATCGGAGTTATCTAAAGTTGCGGCTAACATTCTTTCCAGGCCCCCACCAAAGTCTACGTTTTTATTCGGTAATTCCTTGAGAGTACCGTCTTTTTGTTTCTGATATTGCATAAAGACTGAATTAGCAATTTCCAAAAATCTTCCGCAATCACAATTTGGATGGCACTTTTGATTTTTAAATGGAGATTTTTCATGTAGTTTTAAATCTTGCCCAAAATCAAAAAATACTTCACTATCCGGACCACCCGGCTCATTTGGCGGCATATTTTCAGGTTCACCAGATCTACTCCACCAATTTTTCTTCGCCGGATAAGCAAAAATTCTTTCTCCAACTTTAGCATCAATTCCTACATCGATAAATATCTCTTTCCAGATAGCAATAGATTCCGTATCTTTGGAAACAGATTTATCACCTTCAAAAACCGTTACGTAAAGTCTTTGAGGATCAAGACCTATTTCTTGTGTCAGGAATTCAAAATTCCATGGTAATTGTTCTTTCTTGAAATAGTCGCCCAGTGACCAATTACCTAACATTTCGAAGAACGTAGTATGCCTATTATCTCCAACTTCTTCTATATCTTGAGAACGAAAACATTTTTGACTGTTAACAAGTCTTGTTCCTAATGGATGTGTTTCTCCCAACAAATAATTAATAAGAGGTTGCATCCCGGAACTGGTGAAAAGAGAAGTCGGATCATTTTCCGGTACCAGGGGAGCAGATGGAATCTCTTTATGATTCCGAGAAGATGTAGTAAAAAACTCTATAAATTTTTTGCGCAGATCTGTATGTGTCATATTTTATTATAACTATTATAACTTTTATAAATAAAAAAGAACCCCACCTTTTAAAGGGTGAGGAATGGTGAGCTTGTCGAACCACACGGTACCACCTTATTTTGTACTCATTAACCATTTTTACGGTTGGCTTCCGGTTCTGCTTAAGCCTAATTGGCGTTTGCAGACAGCTCATGGGTGGCTTTCCTCCGATTTAATCGAGGGGTTCGTCCCAGTCACAGCTTTTATAAAATTAATTAATTATATCATTAGGTAATCTATTGTCAATGAGCGTTGTATCTTGACAATGTACATTTATAATGTACAATTGTAATTAACATGAATATTGTAACAACTACCATATTGCGGAATAATCTTGCAGATATAATTGATGAGGTTGAAAGAAAAAAATATTTGCTGGTTGCCAAAAAAGGCAACATTACTTCTGCTTTGGTCAATATAGACCTCTTTGAAGATCTGATTGCATTGGTAAATAAGAAATATTTAGAAAGCATCAAAAAAGCCAGAGCAGAATATAAAAAAGGCGATTTTCTTACTCATACCGAAGTTTTCGGCAAGCTTTAATGTCATATATTCTCATCTATACCCGATATGCAGTCAAAGATATTGATAAATTAGATCTAGTCGCAAAGAAAAAGATCAAAAAGAAAATCGAGGCTTATTCAAAAAAGCCTTTTTTGTATGGGAAGAAACTCATAAATCCTGCAATTGGTACATATCGATGGAGAATGGGGAATTATAGAGTGGTTTTTGACATTGATAGGGAAAATATTGTTATATTACGTGTAGGACACAGAAGAGAAATTTATAAATAGAGAAAAAATTTTATGCTCAGTATTGATCGCAATTCTTTTTTCTGGAAATATCTGTCTGAGGGACAGCGGGGACTGATTGAGGGAGGGTTGTATCTTTTAAATGATGTTAAAGCTCATCCGGATGCCAACATTTCTGATTATTCCTATCTGGTTTTTCCCTTCGCCAAAGCATATGAAGGTTTCTTGAAAAAATTATTTCTGGATCTTGGATTTATCCCACAACATGTTTACGAAGGTGACCATTTCCGGATAGGAAAAGCATTAAACCCCCACTTGGAGAAATTTTTAAGGCATGAATCAATTTATGACAAGATTGTGCATCGTACCGGAGGAAAGATGCTGGCTGATGAACTTTGGAATGTTTGGAAAAGAGGAAGAAATTTAGTGTTTCATTATTTTCCTCATAACTTTCGTGCCCTGTCACTTGTGGAGGCTGAGGAGATTATTAATGAGATTTTAACAGTGATGCAGAAGGCGGTTTCCGAATGTCGAGTGGAAAGTGTTTTACGAAGATAGTTTCTTGCCGTCTTTTTTGAAGTAGTGATGATGAATCTCAGAAGTCAGAGCAGCTCCTCTTTTTTGTATATCCTCGATATTGGTCAGTGTCTGATCCAATTTCGAAACCAGTGCATTGGAAACAGTCTTTTTGCCGTCTGTCACTTCTTTTATCACTTTTTCCTTCAAATCTTCCGCTTCCTGCAGTACATCCTCTCCTTTTTTTTGCAGTTTGGAAACTGTTTCCTCCAATTCTTCTTCATAAGTTTCTGCTTTTTCCACTATCTCTTCAAGAATCTTTTTTCCCTGTTTGGTGCCTAAGAGGAAAATAATAAAAGCGCCAATCAGTCCTCCGAGGAAAAAACCCAACCAAAAATTTCCACAATTATTTTTGTTCTCGCTCATCCTTTTTCTCTCCCTTTTTGAATATCTTCAAGAAACCTAAAACTGTTTTTATGCCTTCGGAAAAACCGCTCAAATCTTTGAATGATTTGCCTAAGTTTCCAGATATTGTTACCGCTCCGTCAACCATGACATTAAATTTGGTAAGCATCTTGCGGATTTCCGAAAGGATTTGGAAGATTTGCCAGCCAATAATTGAGAGAAGTACAGTTAAGACAATTACAACAGCAAAAAGAAGGATTTGAGTAGATTCAGTCATAGGCAGGCCTCTGCCCGCCGAAGCAGGCTACGGCCTGCGAAGGCAGGTGATTAAACTATTCTAACTTAGAAAAAAAAGAGAGTCAACGAGTATTTTCGGCAATTTCAACAGTTCTGGTTAGAGTCTTCTTCTTCCCATATTTACTCGTTGATTCAATAGTTATTACGTTTACTCCCGGAAGAAGTGAGACGGTAGTTGAAAATTCTCCATTTTTCCCCAGAGCAATTTTTTGATTATTTACGGATACAACCGCATCATTATCGGTTTTTCCTTCTACCTGAATTCTGGAGGATGTAAGGATTTCTCCTTCTTTTGGTTGATTAACAGCCAGTTCCGGAGGACTGATATAGGATTTATACTGGAAAATAAGATATCCGAAGAAAAATATCAGGAATAAAGAAATAATTCCCAAAACTGCAGTCTGAGGTGTTAATTTAAATAAAGGTTCATTTAACGGGTGAGTAAGACCTTCAGGGATAAGTCCGGCTCTTTGCTGTTCACCGAATTGTCTGCGAAAAATCGCCACCATTTCTTCCGGTTTTAATCCCAAAAATAGACTGTAGTTGCGCAGGAAACCTTTTATATATGGGGTAGAGGGAAGGCGATTCCACTCGTTTTCTTCCAAAGCTTCTAAGAATTTTTTTCGGATACGGAGTTGCTTTTCGATATCATCAAGTTCAAGCCCTTTTTCAGTACGAGCTTTTTTCAAAATTTCTCCAACAGTTTTCATAACTTAAGAGTAATTAAGCAATTAAGATATTAAGTAATTAAGGGAGAAAATAAAATAAAAAGTTAAATAATATAACATAAGAGAATATTTCCCTTAATTTCTTAATTACCAATTACTTAATTACAGGATTTACGCATTTATTCTTCGAGCCTCTCGGCGAGAAGTCTCGAGGTAAACTCCGCGAGAAGTCTTGCACTAGTTCTCTCCGCCAGCTGGCGGATCGAACAATAAAGAAGTGCGTAAGTACTGTTAATTATTAGAAATTACTGGATTGTCTGTAGCAGCACGGCTAGCTAGATATTCTTCTGCATTATGGATGAGAACATCGCGCGGTTTTGATCCTTCTCCCACACCTACAATTCCTTCTTCTTCCAACTGATCAAGAATGCGGGCAGCCCTGGCATAGCCTATAGACAATCGTCTTTGCAAAAGCGATGCAGAAGCCCGATCATATTGACAGACAACTCTTAAAGCTTCTTCAAACAGGGGATCTTTACCGTCGGTTGTCATTTGTTGTATACCGCCGCTTGGTTTCTTCCAGGTATGCGGCATGGAGGTAACTTCGGTTGTATATTGCACCGGAATATTTTTACTTTTGAGAAATTCGACCAATTTTTGCACTTCCTGGTCGGATATGTAGGTCCCTTGGATGCGAGTCGGTTTAGCTTGATCTGGAGGGATATAAAGCATGTCTCCGCGACCGAGTAATTTTTCCGCTCCGGGCATGTCGATAATTACTCTAGAATCAATCATGGAAGAAACATTAAAAGCAATTCTGGAAGGGATGTTAGCCTTAATTAGTCCTGTGATAACATCAACAGACGGCCTTTGGGTCGAGATGACCAAATGTATTCCTGTAGCTCTGGCCATCTGAGCCAGCCGGCAGATTGAATCTTCTACCTCAACCGGTGAATAAGCCATCAGATCTGCAAGTTCATCTATAAAAATCACAATATACGGTAAAGATTGAAATCCGGCCAATTCATTATATCCGTCAACATTGCGTACCCCCACTTCAGCAAATGTTTTATATCGCCTGTCCATTTCGGCAAGTGCCCACTTCAATGCAGATAAAATTTTATCCGGTTCCACAATTACCGGAGTTAAAAGATGGGGAATGCCGTTAAACCCCGTCAGTTCTACTCTTTTCGGGTCTACCAGAATTAATCTTACTTCCTGCGGTGAGGTTCGGTAAAGAAGTGAAGAAATCCAGGTATTTATAAGCACTGATTTACCTGAACCGGTAGTTCCGGCAATCAAGACATGGGGCATTTTGGAAATGTTGGCCGTGATGGGAGTGCCGGAAACATCCAAACCCAATGCCACCAGTAATTTATGATTGCCTATTTTCATATTTTCCGAGGAAAGCATCTGTTTTAAAGTGACAAACTCAAGTGAGCGATTAGGGATTTCAATTCCTACCATGCTTCTTCCCGGAATCGGTGCCTCAATTCTTATTTGCCCTGTGGGCGCAGCAAGTGCCAAAGCCAAATCATTTGAGAGTGCGGTAATTTTTGAAAGTTTGGTTCCCATGGCAATTTCTAGGGCATATTGGGTGACAGCCGGTCCCAGATTAACTTCCACTACTCTGGCACTTATCCCAAAACTCTCCAAAGTTTTCTCTATGATATGGGCATTTTGTTTCATATCACCTCTGTCTGCTTTCTGACCTAGAGAAGAAGAAAGAAGGGAAAATGGAGGATATTCCCATACGGTAGTTTCACTGGGTAGATTAGTAATCAGTCCGGAAGGCAAATTAGTCAAGGATGTACCGAAAGGAAGCACGTCTTTCATCGCTTTCTGTTTTGTGTCGGCAAGCTGTCTTTCGTCTTTCTTGTATTCAGTAGGAGGTCTCATCGGAAGTTTTTCCACAAAAATCGGTTTGCTGATTTTTTGGTTGATATTAAATCTCGGCAGAAAATTCAGGAGTTTATTTAATTCTTTCAGAAGCAAAGTTGCAGCTTTAACAATCTCATCAATGGAAGTATTGAAAAGAACCATTAGCCCTATGCAAAGCATTCCAAAAAGAATGATAAAAGCGCCAATTCCGGAGACAAGTGCAGAAAAATTATCCCAGATTTGTGTACCAACTAGTCCTGCCCGGGTGATAGAGAGAAGACAGATAAAGCTTAATAAAAACCCCAAAGATACATTGGGACGGGCAAAAGAAAGCCTTAGTTTTAAAAATAGTGAAGAAAGAGAAATAAGAACCAGCGGCAATAGATATGCACCCCAGCCAAATTTATCAACTGCGTTTGTGCGGACTACGTCAAGATATGTCCCGTTTTGGAAAAAAGAGAGTGCTACAAGAGAGCCGCTTCCTATTAAAAGAATTGCAAATATTGTGTAGACTGTATCTTTCTTCAGTCTGAAACGAAAAAGTTTTCTTCTTCTGTATCTCATATAGGCAGTAGTTTATTATAGCAACAAAACACACTTGGTAAAATGGCAAAGTACATATATCCTATAGTATTGACAG
>JACREK010000051.1 GCA_016218275.1 Candidatus Gottesmanbacteria bacterium
ACAATTGCACCAAAAGTAATAATTGCGTCATATGTGTTTTTCTTCGCTACTTTTCTTGCAATAAGTGGAATTTCTAGTGATCCGGGAACTCTGAAAATGTCTATTTGACTTTTAGTTACCCCTTTCTTTTTAAACGTAGCAATGCAGTATTTTTCCAAATTCTCAGTTACTTCTGCTCGAAAAGAACTACTAATAATGGCAATTTTAATTTCACTCGTTTTTTTCATAATATTTATTTTCTCTGTAATAATTTTTCTAAATATTTTGCAACAATATCAACTTCAACATTGATAAAATCGCCGACTTTAATTGTACGAAGCGTAGTCTTCTCCCAAGTGTGCGGAATGATTCCAACTGTAAAATAATTTTTAGTGGCTTCTATTACAGTTAACGAAATGCCGTTTACGGCAATCGATCCTTTCTCAACTACATACTTCGAAAGAGATTTAGAAATTGAAAATTTTAGAATGTAGCTATTATTTTTTTTAAAAATCCCTCGCAATCTTCCAGTACCGTCAATATGTCCGTAAACGATGTGGCCTGATAAAAATGAATTCGCCGTTGTCGGCAGTTCTAGATTAACCAGATTTCCTGATTGTAAATATTGTATGTTTGTGCGGTTGGCGGTCTCCGGCATAATATTTACCGTAAAAGAATCATAATTGTTACTTACTACTGTCAAGCAAATTCCATCTATGGCAACACTTCCGCCTTTTTCTAATCTCGAAAGAAAATCTTTATCGGTTCTAATAGTTAAATTTGTATCAGTAATACTTGCGACTTTCCCTAAATGAGTAACAATTCCTGTAAACATAGCATTAAAAAACCCCGCTACTTCGGGGTTTACAATATTTCCATCAAAAATGACGGCAATTATTCTTTCTTTCATCCCGACTATACGGTCGCCGCTGGACTTTACCAGACTCGTGTCCCGATTAAACGGAACTCGTGGGGTAAACCACCGATTGGGACTCACCTTGACCTTCGTAGCTTTAGCGAAGGAGGCTCACCCGACCCCGAAAGAATATATTTATTTTAAATTATTAAAAGTGAATAATCAATATGTGCTTGCACTGAGCGAAGCGAAGTGGACGATGCAGGATTTGAACCTGCGACCCCTGCAATGTGAGTGCAGTACTCTACCGCTGAGCTAATCGTCCATATTAATCAGTCTTTATTATACGATAAACCGCTTGATATATAAAAGACATCTGCCGTATAATCTACTATATGCCTGATACTGTAAAATCCAAAGTTGCCATCGATTCTTCAATTGACCAGTCAATTCCCAAAGTGGTAGTGGCACAGCCGCCTGCAGAAGAAGCGGAGGAATCTGACGTTTCCCAAAATCGTCCCTATCCCATTGTCCAAAGGATATCTAACTTTTTTATGGATTTTCTGGAGACAATTGTCGTTGCTCTTTCGATTTTTGTGGTCGTTTATCTCTTTCTGGTGCAACCGCATGAAGTGAAAGGCAGTTCCATGGAACCCAATTTTCAAAATAACGATTATATACTGACGGATAAGATCTCCCTGAAATTGCATGAACCATCCCGCGGCGACGTGGTTATCTTTAAAGCTCCGAGGAATCCTGATGTTGACTATATAAAAAGAATAATCGGGCTCCCCGGCGAAAGAGTAAAAATCCTGGGCGGGGCAGTTTACATAAACGGGCTAAGGTTAAGCGAACCTTATCTGACCAGTTCCACCAATCTTTTTCCTGGAAGTTTCCTTCAGGAGGGTGTTGAGATAACGGTACCTGAAGGTGAATACTTTGTCATGGGAGACAATCGTTCTCATAGCTCTGACTCGAGGGAATTTGGCCCCATACCCCAAAGCCTTATCATAGGCAAAGCAATTTTCCGCTATTGGCCGATAGTTAAAGGTGGATTGATTTCTAAAATTTCCTATTAGAGCCTGTTTGGAAAGTATGTTTTGTAGCGAAATTTCAGCAGTTTGAGCGAAACAAGGAACGACGACGAAGGTGTATCCGAGGCTGGATACATCGAGGGGGAGTGACGCAGTTGCAGCCAAAATGATGAAATTGCAGTAAAAAGAGACTTTTCAAACAGGCTCTTAGGATAGAAGTTTCTGGTGGATCTGTTTTATAAGATCTGAAGTAACCTCAGGTGCTCCCTTAAACAAAATCTTGACAGTGGCGCTCACCGTTGACTGATAGAAGCCGACTCTGGCTTTTAATTTTTCGCTCAATTGTCTCTCATATCCTTCCAACTCCGTGCTGTGTATCCGCTGCACTGAAGCTTTGGGCAATGTCTGATTCTTCTCTTTTATTTTTCTTACCAATTCTTCTGCTCTTCGCACCGATGCTCCTTCGGCAAGTATTGTCTTATAAACGCCTATCATCAAATTCACTTCAGTAAGTCCGGCTATGGCTCTGGCATGACCTTCGGTTATATCCTGGGAAATCAAACCATCTTTTATGGCATCCGGAAGAGCAAGCAGTCGCAGCGTATTGGAGACATAAGCAGGACTTTTCCCGATTCTTTTTGATATCTCTGTCACTCCCAAAGAAAATTCATCTACAAGTCTTTGAAATCCCTGAGCACGTTCTATCGGGTTTAATTCTTCCCTCTGGACATTCTCCACCAGTGCCATTTCCAGCATACCCTGGGTGCTGGTTTCTTTTACAATTACAGGGACTGTCTTTAAACCGACTATCTTGGAAGCTCGCCAACGACGTTCACCGGCAATTATCTGATATCCGGCCGGAGTTTTGGCAACTACCAGAGGTTCGAGGATTCCATGCTCTTTGATTGATTCCACCAGATCCACCAAAGATTCTGATTTGATTAAACTTCGCACTTGCAGAGGATTTGGCTGGAGCAGATTTATATCCAAATCAATCAGCTGGTTTTTATTTACTAAAGTTGCATCCATAGTTATTGTCTTACTTCAACTACTGTATTTCCTTCTTGTCTTTTGAAAGAAACGATACCGCTTTTTACGGCATAGATGCTGAAATCGCGGGCAAGCTTCGTACCGATACCGGAGTCAAATTTTGTACCTCTCTGTCTGACTATAATGCTTCCCGGTCGTACTTTTGCTCCACCATATACTTTTACACCCAACCTTTTGCTTATGGAATCGCGGTTACCTTTTGTTGTTCCGCCGGTTTTTATGTGTGCCATAGAAAATGTCATTCTGAGCGAAGCGAAGAATCCCCAACATGATTCTGAAAACGGTTGGGATCCTTCGGCTGACACCTCAGGATGACTGAAGTCTACTTTATTTTTTCACGGCTGTCAACCCTTCGCTCGCTCAGGATAAAGGATTTTCACGAAGCTTTCTTTTTGGGGGCAGTTGATTTATATGGCGTGAATTTAATCTTTTCAATGAGTACTTTTGAAAGTTTTGCCCGGAAACCCATTCTTCTCCTATAATGTACCTTTGCTTTAAATTTGGCTATATGAATTTTTGTCCCTTTTAGCTCATCAACTACTTTTCCTACCACGCGGCTTCCTTCTATATATGGTGTTCCCAAATGAATATCTTCGTCGGTTCTAAGCATCAATACATGCGGGAAAGTATATTCGCTTCCCCTGGCAACTGAAAGATTATCAACCAGAATTTCGCTGCCTTCACTTACTCTGTATTGTTTTCCGCCGGACTGAACAATGGCATAATTTTTCATGGGGAAAATTATAGCAGAAAATTTATCTTATCACAATAGTATCTCTTGCTCTACTGATTCGCAGAACTGAGGCTATCAAACCCAATTCGATAAATGTGCTGATAATAGAACTCCCTCCATAAGAAAGAAGTGGTAAAGTAATACCAGTGATAGGTAGAAGTCCCAAATTCATACCTATATTTATAAATACCTGAATAAAAAGTTGGGCAAAAATACCCAAAGTCAATAGCTTTCCAAAATCATCTCCGGTGGAGCTTCCTGCTTTTAAGATTCTCCCCAAAAGGATAAGATAAAAAATTATCACCATAGAAGCGCCTATAAAACCCAATTCTTCACCAAGTGAAGCAAAAACAAAATCCGTGTGAAATTCCGGCAAAAACCGTAAATGACTCTGTGTTCCACGGCCTAGACCCAAACCCATAAGCTGACCGGAGCCAAGCGCTATCATCGCCTGGATTGAGTTATAGCCTGCACTGAGCGGATCGGCGTACGGATTGATGAAGGAAAGAAGCCTTATCTTTTGATAATCCTTCAAAATAAACCAGAATAAAGGCAGCAGTATGCCAAACACAAGAGATGAAATTGCCAAATATAGAAGCGGGAGACCATCAGCAACCATTATTGCCAGATAGGTAAACAGATAAACCAATACATTACCAAGGTCCGGCTGCCTGAATATAAGTATCAGTATGGGCAAAAACATCAATAAAGATTTTAGTCTTCCCTGCCTCGCCTCTTTTACCAGAAATGAGACTATGACTAGAATAAAAAGGGGCTTAATCAGTTCTGACGGCTGCAGATTTATTCCCGCGATATCAATCCAGCGGCTGGCTCCTCTTACTTTTACACCAAAAAAGGCTGAAATCAGAAAAAGAAGCGAGAAAATATAAAAAACCCAATTAAATCTTTTCCACAAGCGATAATCCAAAGAAGAAAAAATAAGATAAAGAGCAAACCCGATAACAAAAAAAATCAGCTGTTGGGAAAAAAGTGCGGGAGCGGTGCTGCCGATGACTGCAAGACTGACGCCGATAAGCCCCAGAATAGGAACAGTCAAACCCAGATCTCC
>JACREK010000053.1 GCA_016218275.1 Candidatus Gottesmanbacteria bacterium
AAAGATAGGAGGTGCAAAAGTGGCACTATGCGCTTCAAATCCTCTTTCCACTCAGGATATGGTAGCGGCGTCACTGGTTTCTGATTTCGGGATTTCAGTCTATGCCACCCATGGAGAAGATAAAAAAACTTATTATCGGCATATTCAACAAGTAATTGATATGAAACCTCAAATCACTATGGATGATGGAGCGGACCTTGTGAATACATTACACAAATTCAAAATTCAAAACGGGTACCCCTTGGGTGAAGGCAAAATTACAATTCAAAATTCAAAATTAGAAGAATGGGAATTCTTAGGTTCTTCCGAAGAAACAACCACCGGTGTTATTCGTTTAAAGGCAATGGCGAAAGATGGAGTACTGAAGGTTCCGGTGATTGCCGTCAACGACAGCGATACCAAGCACCTGTTTGATAACAGATACGGTACCGGTCAGTCGACTGTCGATGGAATTTTGCGGGCGACCAATATTTTGCTGGCAGGCAAAAGAGTAGTTGTTTGCGGGTACGGCTGGTGCGGACGGGGAATTGCCAATAAAATGCGCGGCATGGGAGCCCATGTAACTGTAGTTGAAGTTGATCCGGTGAAAGCGCTGGAGGCAGTGATGGACGGATTTAATGTCGATAAAATCAGCCGGGCAGTCAAATACGGCGAACTTTTTGTCACTGCCACGGGTGATAAAAATGTGATTAATTTGAGACATTTGCAGCAAATGAAAGATGGAGCAATTGTAGCAAACAGCGGTCATTTCAATGTCGAATTTGATTATGAAGGCTTGCGAAAAATTGCCAAAAGCAGCCGTTATTTAAGAAATAATCTGGAAGAGATAACTCTAACAAAAGATTCAGGACACCTGAAAGGTGGCCAGCCTGTCCCGAGCGAAGTCGAGGGAGACTCCTTTCAGGTGGATAAACCGGACAAAAAGATTTTTGTCTTGGGGGAGGGAAGACTGGTAAATCTGGTAGCCGCAGAAGGACACCCGGCCGAAGTGATGGATATGTCTTTTGCCAATCAGGCGCTGGCGGCCGACTTTTTGGTAAAAAATAAAGGGAAGCTGAAGCCCAAAGTCTATACTCTTCCCAAATCCATAGATAAGAAAGTCGCCCGGCTCAAACTTCAGGCAATGGGAGTGCGTTTTGACAGATTGACCCGTGAACAGCGTCATTACCTCACCAGTTGGCAGGAAGGGACGTAGATAGTAAGCAAGAAGAATTTCTTTTATATCTTTTTATATCTTTCAAAAACCCAAGTTTACTATCGCCTCCTTACAAAATAATAGACAAAATAACGCCATGGCCTTAAGTTGTCGAAAGCTTATACCCCGAAGAATTCGCGGAAGGGGACATCGTTTTCTATTTTAGACACTTGGAAAATACGTACATATCCGCCAATTCCTAAGTATTCTCTCAAAAAGACAATTTGTTTTTCGCATGGATAAGCATGGATAAAGACGCTTTCATGCAGGGGATAAAATCCCCAAGCACACAGATATTCTCGAAAGACTTGGCGCAATCTTTTGAGATTACTGGGTATGTCATAACTCACCAATCTCCACTTGTTATCCCAAAATTTGGGCTTTTCGATCGTCAATTCATCCAAAGCATATTTTAAAATTCTTCTTTTGCCTGCATCTGTAATTTCCACAACTTGATACTTTTCGCCTTCGTTTATGGTCACCAATTTTTGTCGCTCAAGCCTTTTAAGAGTTCTTTTAAGATAGGGGATATTAAATCTTTTCCAAACATCATACTCGTCTTCCTTTAAAAATGGTTTTAAGATACTGGGAAGATTGGGGATAGCAATTGAGGCAGCCAAGAAAGCACCTGTCCCAACAAGTTTAAGTATTGCAGTGGCGTTGGCATAGCGTTTCTTAAAGATCTCTTGATCGATTTGTTTAGATAGAGATTGGGCAATTTCCTTGATATATGGTTCCTCTTTTTTCGGCAACGGTAAATCTTCAATTCGTACCTTCTTTTTTCTGCTGATTATTCTGGTTTTTTTATTAATTTTATTCATTATAGACATAATAAAGCCATGGCCTTATCTTGTCAATTGAAAAAATACCTACTTAATTTATTATTAACTAGTCGGCAGGAAGGGACGTAATAAATATTAAACTGGTTGAGGGGTATTAACTGCTGGTAATAATGGTTGGCGGGAAATATCAGTGGCGGTTAAACTGCGGACAGATGGCTCAAGCGTGACTCCGGTTGCATACATAAAAGCAGTTTTTATCCAATTGATTTGCTTAGGCAAACGATGGCTAGTTAAGTTCAAAGCAGTCACTTCCGCAGATTCCAACCCAAGAGGTATTTGTTCTCCCTCGTGTTCTCCCAGACGACTATGCGGATGCTTGCTGATTTTAGCTAAAGTGGCAATTGGATATGGTTCCTTCTCATCAGTTTTATATTCCAACTCATAAAAAATGTGAGCGTCAGTATAATGTCTAACTGTAATATGATGCAGTCCAGTAATGTTTTTTTCCGCATCGCAGGTTAACTCCATTTTCAGAAAATCAATGCTTTTTGTGCTTTTTTCAATGTCCACCATATTCACCGATATTCGGGCAATACCAGGTTCATTCAGGGGAAATCCAGCATTGACGTAATACTCTGGTGTGCCTTCATCTTTATACACCATAAAGTATCGGTCCTTAAGATTTTCTTGGGTTTCAAAATCTGCAATAAATTTGCCTAATTCATGAAGTTGGGCCATGGTGCCGATAGTATAGGCCGTATTTGATTTATGTCAAGCATGGTTTGCTATAACCGTTCAGGATTTGCCGAAAGAATCGTCATTGCGAGCGGAGGTGGTCCCTCGCTGTCATTGCGAGGAGTGTAACGACGAAGCAATCTATCTTGATGACAGCTTCGGGATAAACTCCGCAATCTATAGAGATTGCCGCGGCTACTTCGTAGCCTCGCAATGACAGAGGTTTTGGTAAGAACTGAATAATTACCAGGGGGACTTGATAAAACCAAAAATATCATCTACTATATTCTCCCATGTCTCTAAATGAAAGTGAAATAAGAGCTTTTCATAGTCGGTTGAAGGAATCTACACGGATTCGTATTCAGACTGCTTATCAATTTACGGCAGAAGAGATCGCAAAAAGAACAATATCACCTGTTGGTACGATTTTAGATTTTGGTACATACGATGGTTCATTTTTACCGATATTGTTAAATATTGGGAAGAAAGTAATATCTTTCGATTATCAATGGGATAAATTAGCAAAGGCAAAAGCTCAGGAAAATTTACAGCCATATATTTTAAACAAACGGCTCGAACTATTATCGGCGAAAGCACAAGATGTAGCCATTGCGCCGGAATCGATTGATTTAGCTACCGTCTTTGAAATATTCGGTGCTGGGTTTATTGGTACACCAGATGATGTTTATCGCGTATTTCAGCATATAAACAGAGTATTAAAACCCGGTAGTTATTGCGCTCTTACAGTAAGAAGTAAGACTTTCGATGAGATGTTTGCTCCTCTTTTGCCGATTAATGTCATCGATGATAGTGATTTCTTGGTTTATCGACGTGATATAACACCTATGCTGAAAGAATTTGGCGGTACCATTACATGGTACGGCCAAACTATTTATCCGCATAATAAAGAAGTAATTTTTCCTGTAGTAACAACACGAGATCAACAATTTACAGGGCATGCTCAGTGGAGCTCTGACGCTTTTAAACCAAGAACAATTCCTGATCTTACGAGGGAAAGTCCAGTTTACTGGCTTGGTATTTGGCAAAAACCCGGTTGAGTTTCTAAACAATTTTATGTTATATTCATCTTATGTCTTTCAAATGGAATTATCGATCTCCAGATAAAATTGAAAAAAATTCACTTCATATAGAAGTCATTGCCGACTACGGCGGCGGGCATACTACCGATCACGCTTTTGCCGAAGTACGCAATCATTTCTTCCGTTTCGATAAAGAAGGGAAAATCAGGATGGTCAGCGAGCATCCGGTTTATGCATTTTCCACCATAGAAACCGGCTTTTGGATAGCCCAGGAAGGACTGCACAGCGAACATCCCGATTTGGTGATTTTTTCCAATACCGCTCCCCGTGGTGAAGTGAGCTGGAATGGAGAAGAGAAGCAGGCTTTTGTCTGCGGAATTTTGGATAACGATATTCCGGTATTTGCGGTGAATGCAGGTTATAATTTGTCATTTGTCAAAGACAGACTTGTTGGTCTTTGGGAAGTGAAGGTGCCAAACATCGGTACCCAGTTCCGCTCACGTGATTATTATCCGCAAGCTTTAATGTCTATTCTTTATGGAGACAAATCAAAAATAGGAAATCCAGTTGATGCTTCCACTATTTTGGATGTGCCTTCTTTCAAATTGGCTTCTGTTGACGGTTACGGAAATCTGAAGACTACAATCAAAAAGGAGCATCTTGATGAAAAAATTCTAAAAGCCAAAATCTTGCGGGTGACTATAAACGGATATTCCCATTTTGCCTTAAATACTCTTATTTCCGGCGTTGAAGGAAGAGTCTATGATCTTTGCTTGCTGCAAGGCTCCTCCGGAGGAAAACAAGGGAATTACCTGGAGATTGTCCGGCTGATGGCAAGAGCCTGTGATGATTTCAAAATTGATGGTCCCTGGGATAATATGGATCCTATTGTTATTGAACCGATGAACTGATATACTTCTTGCACTTGAAATTGCAATCAGTATAAACCCTTCTAGACTGATCCGCCAGTTGGCGGATACAGTAAGAAGGGTATAATATATAAAGCATGAATATTTCTATTAACAGAGTAGTTTGTTGCTGTACCTCCTAGACGGGGAGGTAATTGGCTGTTTGGCGCCAAACACAACAATGCACCTCCCCCAAGGGAGGTTTTTTGATGGTTGCTTAACGAATGTGAACGGAATGAACATGAGTTTAGCAATCCATCAATCCCGTATATGCGCCCCTCGGAGGCGAGGATGTAAACCTCGCGACGAGGTAAGCATTGTATGGGATGATGCATGATCACTATGTACTACAACAACATTTTAGAAATTATCGGCAATACACCGCTGGTGAAGATCAATAAGTTAAATCCAAATCCACGGGTTTTGATGCTGGCAAAGCTGGAGTTTTTAAATCCCGGCGGAAGCATTAAAGATAGAATCGGCCCTTTTATGATAGAGAAAGCGGAGAAAGAAAGAAAGCTAAAAAAAGGAGGAACAATTGTTGAACCAACATCGGGAAATACCGGGGTCGGACTTGCCCAGGTAGCAGCCATTAAGGGTTATAAAACTGTTTTTGTCATGCCGGATAAGATGAGCGAGGAGAAAAGAAATCTTCTTCGTGCTTATGGCGCAAAAGTGGTAATTACCCCAACCGCCGTTTCCCCCGAGGATCCCAGGAGTTATTATCAGGTTTCAAACAAGCTCACCCAAGAAATCCCTGGAGCTTTTAAACCGGATCAGTATTCGAATATGGAGAATCCCCGGGCACATTATGCCACAACTGGTCCGGAAATATGGCAGCAAACTGAAGGAAAAGTAACTCATGTAATTATCGGTATGGGAACAGGTGGGACAATTACCGGTATTGGTAAATATCTTAAGGAGAAAAATCCCAAAATAAAAATAATTGGTGTAGATCCGGAAGGAAGCGTATATTATGAATATTTTAAAACCAAAAAAATTCCTAAACTTTTTAATACTTATAAAGTCGAAGGAGTTGGTGAAGATTTTCTTCCCAAAACGATGGATTTTTCTGTGGTTGATGAA
>JACREK010000052.1 GCA_016218275.1 Candidatus Gottesmanbacteria bacterium
GGTACAGTTACTCTTTTTGCATTTGACCAAGGACAGGGATTAAGCGAACACCAGACTCCTTATGACGCTTTGGTATTTCTTTTGGATGGAGAAGCAGAAATTACTGTTTCAGGTAAACTGCATCATGTAAAACAAGGGGAAATGTTGATTATGCCAACAAATCACCCGCATGCATTAAAAGCAGTCAAAAGATTCAAAATGGCTTTGATAATGATAAAGTCATAAAATAGACAAATATGCGTAATTTGTAGGATTACCACATCGGGAGTGGAATTCACATCAGACCGCAGACTATTTGTTATACTGATATCATATATCTCTCTTATGTCTGCCAAAACGCAAGTCATGATAGGTATGGTTATCGGATCATTATTAGGCGGATATGTTCCTGTGATGTTTGGAGTCAGTGCATTTTCTTTTACTTCAATTATTTTCAGTGCAGTAGGAGGGATAGCAGGAATATATATTGCATATAAACTGTCTAATCATTAATTTAGAGCCTTGGGATAATTTCCATACATTATGCCCCAAAAGGAATGCAGATAATCATAAGATTATTTTTACGGGAGTGATACTTTCAAGAAAAGACTAATTTTCTCCGACAAAATCTTCATTAAATTAAAGACCGGATTTTCCGTGATTATTTGAGTCAGTGTTTTAGTTGGCGTTGGAGTAAGAGTGATTGTCGGTAGAGGAATTGCCGTTGGGGAGGGAAGTACGTAGATGATTGTTTGAGTGGGAACGGCAGTCGTTGGACGAAGAGTAGGTATGACGGATTGGGTGGGAATAGGGGTAACAGTAGGAAGTCGAGGATTAGTTGGAATAACAATCGAAGTGGGTATAGGTAAAGAAGTAGGAATTTGGGTGGGAATAATTGTGTTTTGGGGTGGAGGTGTACTAAATTCAGGTTTGAAACCGCCATACTCCCACCAGTCTTCTTTATATCTGGTATCCATGAAAGAGCCGGTATCGCGGATAACATATTTTACTTCATTGCTCGCGGCATAGCCAAAAACTTGTCCGGTTGCGATGACAGGCAACTGGTTTCGGCCGTTAGCGTTATCTCTTTCATAGGCAGCCAAAAGATTGGGGTCGACACAAATGTCCAGAAAAAAATAAGGATAACCGTCGTCCTCGCCGGCGCTGTGAATAAACAGAATGGAATTTTTGGTCGCATATTGGACGTGGAAAACGTTGGTGCCGTCGATTGTTCGACCGGCCTTCAAACCAATTAACGGTTCGCCGGGAACAGCTTCTAATCCAAGCATATGGACGGCGTAAGCAGGCGTTGCAGACTCTCCCGGAATATTATGATGATTATCATAATCCCATGCATTGATCCGGTATGTTTTGATAATTTTCGGATAATGATTGGTAAATAAAGTACTGATTTGTGGCGGCATGTTGGGATCCAGGCCATAATTGTCTCCACGTCGACTGACAAGCTCTCGACCTTCATTGACTTCATACCAGCCGCGCATATATAGATTAGTTTCTGGATTGGTGGTAGGATCAAAATCGAGCTTACGATTTTGACTAAGGCTGGCATAGGTTTGATTGGAGGTGGTTGGACAACTTGATGAGGCTAAAGGACGTAGTGAGGCTTGTGAACGTGTATAAAGAGCGGCATTTTTTTGGACAAGATATGTACCGGCAGCAATTCCGAAGATTATCAAAAAGAAAAAGGCGATAGTAAAAAGTTTGGTAGTCTTTTTTTTCCGGCTGAGTTTCCTTTTCATTTGGAAACTATAATACCACATTATTATGGTTTTGTTGATTTTAGTCTCTTTTTATGGTCTACTTGAATTAGATCTTTCATGAAGTTGTTTAAATTAATTGTTCTTGGTTTCTTCTTGCTTTCCTCTTTTTTTATCCCTCAATTTGTCTTGGCTGAAGCAAAAATAGACTCCTCTTTTTCCTCTTCAGGAGGGGTAATTCCCAAACTTCCCAAAACTCCCAATGATCCGGAGCTTTTCAACGGCCATGTCTATCCTAATTGGGGGTCGGTTTGCCAAAGATATACATACTCTGTTGTCTACCGCGATAAAGAAGGACGGAAACCACAATATGTGAAGATATACTTCAACGGGAAAATGATTGACATGGATAAAGCAAATCCGGCTGATAATGATTACAAAAAAGGAGTAAAGTATATCTATAAATTTGTTCCCAACAAACTTGGCTCCAATTTTTATTATTTTGAAGCTTCCAATGGTTTGGGTAAATCTCGTGCCTCAATAATCGATTCACCCGATAACGGTCCGGTATTGTTTGAAAGTCCTTTTGACAAAAATGAGATTGCAGTGGTTGCGAGGGAAGCCGGCAAAAAAATCCTCAGTTTCTCAACCGAAAAGGAATGGATTGGAGGAGTAGCTTTATCCGATGACGGCAGATATCTTGTTGCAAAAAGTTCAAAACATATATATTTTTTTGATACGACAAGACCAGAAAGACCTCTTTGGACGTTTAATTGTGAACAGTGCAGAGTTGGAGATGATGTTAAAGGCGGGATAGACATTTCCGCAAACGGGTCAAAAATAATTGCCGCAATTGGAGAAAGAATTGTATTTTTTGATAAATCAAGCAACAAACCCATTTGGAAGTATGACAAAGCCGGCAATGCCTATAATGTGGCAATATCAAAAGACGGAAAATACATGGCCGCAGCCACAGCCGGTGAAGAATCAAATATAGAATCAAACCTGTTGATTTTATGGAGTGAGAGAAGCGAGATTCCTTTATGGCAGTATCATTCTTCCGGTAATTTCCATGATGTCTCTTTATCCGATGACGGAAGTTATATTGCCGGATCAACCGGATGTCCAGACAGAAGAGCCTATCTTTTTTCCAAAGAGTCAAATACTCCACTGGTGAAAACAGATTCCTTAACTCGCGATTCACCGGTACACCGGGCAAAAGTTTCGTCAGACGGATCTTTCTTTGCGGTTGGCAGCGAGTCTGATGCAGGAGCGGTATTTTTATTTTCCAAAAACTCAAAGAATCAGATTTGGAAATTCCCCACATATCAAGGAAGCAGTGTCCGGGCCTTAAGTTTTACTCCTGATGGCAAATATATCGGGGCTGCCACTTTTGGCGGAAATGCATATATTTTTGATGCTCAATCTCCCAAGCCCGTCTCCTCTTGGGTGGTAAATAATACTGCATTGGGTGGTATAGATATTGCTGATGACGGAAGCTTTATTGCTACAGGTGGAACCGATAACAAACTTCATATTTTTGAGAGAAATTCCCAAAAAGAAACGCAAGTTCCTTTCAATGAATATGTGGAGGAGATAGATATTTCGGCAAACGGAAGATATATCGCCGCAGGTACCGGCGGATCGGTTTACTTTTTTGAAACTTTTACCAAAGATGAAAGTTCTGTTGTTTGTTCATCCATTATTGAGCCAAAAGAAGAAGAGGAGATGATGGGAGGTGGCGGTGAACAAGTTGTCTCAAGCCTTTGTGGTGACGGAAGATGCGAAGGTCCGGAGACGATTGATAACTGCAGAAGAGATTGCGATCCCGACTATAAAGGAAAACAAAATAAATTACCAGGGATGATGTTTGGATTTGGATTCATTGGGACAATACTGGCTTTAGTTGGATATTTGGTAACAGTTAGATTTAATCTTCTTAGAAAACCGGTCGGAAAAATATTGAGATTAAATAGAAAAATAATAATATTTCTGGCAATTTTGAGCGTAATATTTTTCTTTCTGATAGTAGTTGCGATGCTGGTTAATCGTCCTACAGAGGTGAAAAGGCAACCTTTCGAAAGAAAAGAAAACAGACAAGAAAGTCTGTTGGAATCATCCAAAGAAGATATATGCGGAAATGATGTCTGCGAACCGGGTTTAGGTGAGACCAAAGCTGTTTGTCCTCAAGACTGTTCCGCCGGAGACTGATTGTTCTGGTAGTTTTGGATGTAGTTTATAAATTCCTGATGAAATTGTTCCTCTGTCATGCCAAAAGAGCTAAAAAAAGCTTTATTAAAGTCATTGTTTTTAAGAGAAGCTACAAAGTCATACATTTTTTCTTGCCCATATTTGTCAAAAAGATATTTCGTCATCAGATATGTCTGGCCATAAAGCACACCGCCAGCTTTATCAATGTTAATTTTTTTAATCCACATGGCAGTCCCCAAAATTCCCCGCATATTTAGAATGTCCTTAATATATCTGCCCTCTTTTAAGTCAACTTGAAGTTCGTTGGGTTTTCTATATTCATCCATCTTGCCGATATAGGAAGCCAATCCCTCATTGAACCAATTAGGAGCGGGTATTAATTTGTTAGTAAGCATGGCTAAATTTCTATGCGACATCTCATGAGCAATTTTACCTGTCGTCATTCTACCGACGCGGATATTGATTGTCAGTTCATTACCTGTTCCTCCGCCAAAAGGATAAGAGCCAAATCGGAGCATATCAAACTCAGATTTAGCCAAGACCACCGGCATCGAATAAGTGGTTTTATAAAACTGCCTATTCATATTATCTGCTTGTTTTAGTTGGTTCATTGTATCTTTGGCCATATCAATACTATTTCCTGGATAATACAAGGTGATGTTATTATCTTTTAAGGTCGAATAGCCGATTTTTATGGGAGAGATGGCAAATAATGGACCAAAAAGAAATAAACAGGCAACAACCAGCGGCACACCAATAAAAAGTTGAAAGAGATATTTCTTTTTGTTTTTAGTACTTAAATATCCTCTGATGGAGTCGAGGATAATAAATAAAGCTATAGCACCAAAAAGATAAAGCATATTTATCTTCTTGATTAAGGTATACAAGGTTCAGATACTTTTATCAAGAGTAAGTGGACAAACCGTTTAAACTCTGGTATAATACATCCATAATTAACAGATTTAAGCAAGTAAATCTGTTTAAATTTGATTTCGTTTTAAGCGAGTTTCAGATAAAGATACCCTAATTTTTAGCTTCGTATCTTTTCCGCTTCTTAAATCTCTTCTTATTTAGACAGGTTCATTTGTTTAAATTATTAAGATTTTAAAAGGAGAAATTCATGGCAAAAAATCTATTTGTGGGAAGTCTTCCTTTTTCCGTTACAGAA
>JACREK010000054.1 GCA_016218275.1 Candidatus Gottesmanbacteria bacterium
AGGAATTGGTGGAGGAAGAGATACAAAATAAACAAATAAGCAAATAATCAAATTATCCAATTATCAAATAATAATTGACAATTGTTTTACTATTGTTAGAATATAAATCATCAGGACTTACGCACTATGTCATTGCGAGGAGAGATTCCTCGTTTCACTCGGGACAAGCTCCGCAATCTCTCGCGGATGCGAGTTTACACTATAAGTGCTTGAACAAGCCTGCACTGAGCTTGTCGAACGTGTCAAGAGATTGCCACGCCCGCCAGCTGGCGGGCTCGCAATGACAATCTAAATCAAAATTTATTGCGTAAGTACTGAAATCATGAAAACTAACAATAAAAATATAGATCTCTATAAAATCATTATTCCGCTGGCATTAGTAGGCATCGGTCTTGCCCTTTATCTTCTCTACGAATACTTGGCTCCGCCTCACCAGTCGCTTTGCTATATCAACGCCCAGATAAACTGTGAAGCTTCAACCAAAGGAGCGCTGGCAAACACTTTGGGGATTCCTACAGCTCTTTGGGGTTTGACGGGATATATAATGATACTCATTTCCGCCATCAGGAAATGGAGAAGAGTGCTTTTTGGTGTAGTTACTTTTGGCCTTCTATTCTGTCTGCGGATAACTTTTCTTGAACTTTTTGTAGTCAATGCTATCTGCCCTGTTTGTCTTGCCTGCCAGACGGTTATGATTATCCTCTTTATCCTCGGCATAAAACTTCTGGAAGTAAGAAAATGAGGACTCCCCGCTACTTATGTGCGGGGCTTCTATAAGGTATAGTCCGAAACCCCATACCGAAAGCCCCAAATAGCCATTCATCCCCGTTCTTCCCAAGGCAGGGCTTTCTGGTACTGAGGTAAGAGAGAATTACCATTCATCACTTTCACGCACGTGCGTGAATATGGTGAATATATAAATAGTATGATATAGTAACGTCAGTAAATTCAGTAAATCAGTAATATCAGTAACAACAAGAAAAGTAACACCAGTGACTTCAGTAACGACAGTAACTAAAAAGGGTTAAACTTTTCTGACTAACTTTGCATAACCCAGAATCAGAAAAGCGGCAAGAGACATAAAAGAACCGTAGAAGAAGGTGGCGGAGGGAGAAATCTTGCTCCATAAAATGCCGCCGATGAAGGAAGCAAAAAAGGCGGCAACTGAAATGCTGGTTTGGTAAAGACCGAAGTAGGTACCGGACTGCCTCTCCGTAATAAACTCGGAGATATAAGCCTTGGAGACGCCGTCGGTGGCGGCAATATAGACTCCGTAAACGGGAAAAATAAGCCACAGCCAAAATGGGTTGTTGATAACGCCAAAAAGGAAATAGACAACGGCAAATACCAAAAGACCCAAAGCATAAACTTTTCTGGCGCCAATTTTATCTGCCAGACTGCCTGCCGGGGTGGCAAAAATGGTTTGGGAGAGATTGTAGAGCATGTAGGTAAAAATAACCAGACTGGTGGAAAGGCCTAAATCTTTAGATCTTAAAATTAAAAAAGCATCAGAGCTGTTGCCCAGAGCAAAGATGATGCTGATGAAGAAAAAAAGTTTAAGAGATGGATGGAAGGAGTGGCAGGCAATTGGTCTAATTGGACTAATTGGACTTATTGGGGAATTTTCTGATTCCTCCACCCCGGAGGAGTCCTTCGATAAACTCAGGACACCATCCGAGGTGTCTTGCGTTCTCTCTCTCACAAATAGAACTAATAGAACAACCCCGATCAAAGACGGGATAAAAGCGATAAAAAAAATGCTTCTGACATCTTCTTTGAGAAGTTGCATTAGTAGTAAAGCCGCAATCGGTCCAAATACGGCTCCGGCGCTGTCAAAAGCGCGGTGAAAACCGAAGATAAAGCCTCGGTTTTGCGCTGTCGTGTTTTGCAGAAGGATTGAATCCCGGGCGGCAGTTCTTACTCCTTTACCAAGCCTGCTTAAAAACCTCGCCAGAAAAACTAAGGGCCAAGAAAAGGCTAGCCCTAACAGAAGCTTGGTGGCTGAATCCAGCCCGTATCCCGCTACCACAAAAATTTTTCTTTTATGAATTTTATCGGAAAAGTATCCAAAAATAAATTTTCCCAGACTGGCAGTACCTTCGGCAATCCCTTCAATCAAACCGACTATGCTCATCGGAGCATGCAACACTGACGTAAGAAAGATAGGAACAATGGGATAAATCATCTCAGCGGCAACATCGTTGAAGAAGGAAACTAATCCCAGGAAAAAAACGGGACGGGGAATTTTGGCCATATACATATTATATAATAGTTTTGATTCCTTCACCTCGGCAAGGGAACACCCCAGGGGTGGTGTTGCGCCTGCGGCACACCCCCAAATTCCTCCACCTCCGAGGAGTTCCATTCGACTCACTTCGTTCGCTCAGGATCACCTCGGAGGTGTCTTATGGCTGTCTAAAGATATACGTGAATAATAATATCCAATATCTGGACAAGAGGAGTGAATTGTTCTAGGCTAGAAGAAGGATGTGGAGAAAAATAAAAATTATAACAATTATAACGGTTATAATGATTATATTCGGGGGAGGGCACTCTGCCCGAGCGCAAGATATGTCATCGCAGAATTTCCGCATTCAGGGAGGCAACTTCAATATGACCTCCGGCAATAAAGCTTCGCAAAACTTCAAGCTTTCCGATGTGGTGGGCCAAACAGCAGCGGGAATTTTTGCTTCCAAAGGATATATCGTCCAGGCGGGATTTCTGAATGGCGCAGCCGGTACTGCCATCTCTTTTTCCGTAAATCCTTCTGTAGTTGATTTCGGCACTCTCACTCCCAACAACCCCATAGATAAAACACTACGTATAACCATATCAAACGGTAACGCTACAGGTTATACCGTGAGAGTATCAGAAAACCAACCGCTGACAACTTACGCCGGAGCAGAAATAACTGATACTGTGTGTGATCCGCCGGCCGGCGGACCATGCACTCTCACTCAAGCTGCAAAGTGGAGTCTAAATTCAATTTACGGATTTGGTTATAAAATGAGCGGCCGTACCATACCCCAGGATTTCAATAAGGACAATTTTTTCCGTCCTTTCCCGGCAACCAGGCGCAATGAAACTCCGGCCCTTATCATGCAGACGCAAGCAAAAAAAGTGGTAGACCAATCTACCATGACTTTGCGGGTAAATGTAAATCAGAACCAGCCGGTGGGACAGTACAGAAATGTATTGAGTTTTTCAGCGTTTGTCGGGATATGAGAAGAATAAAATTTATAACAATTATAATCGTTATAACAATTATATTAGTGAGCGCGCGGCAAGCGCGCGCTCAAGGTCTTTCCCTTTCCCTCTCTCCTCCGCTTCTTGAAGTTATGATCAAACCGGGTAAATCTATTACACAAGTATACAAAATCACGAATGAGGGAGATCCTGTTGTCGTAACGGCCAAAGTAGGAGAATTCACAGAGGACGGAATAAAAATTGACCAAGAGCCTGCCCCGAGCGTCAGCGAGGGGTTTGTACCGGAAAAATGGATCAGTCTTCTAAACACTGATATCTCTTTTAATCGTCCATTCATGCTTAACGCAAAAGAAGAAAGACAACTGATAGTCAGAATAAGTCCTCCCAAAGAGACAGCGGAAAAAGATTATTATCGGGCAATCCAATTTTCCACCAGTCCCAATCCTCCTTCGGAATCGTCGCAAACATCCGTGACTGAAAATATTGGCAGTCCCATTCTGATAACTATTACCTCTTCCGGATTTATGGCAAGAGGAGCTCAAATCACTCAGTTTCAATTGCCGCGTATTATCGATTCTTTTGATGCATTAATTTCCGATATTTATATAAAAAATACCGGTAATACCTTTTTCCATCCGGTTGGTAAAGTCACCCTGACCGGACCTATTGGAAGAGGAAGCTTTGCAATAGTTCCTCATGTCATCCTGACAGGACAAACCAAAAAACTTCTCACGGAAGACTCTTTGTCTTTTGGAGATACAAACAGCCTTAAATTGCCCGGATTCTTTTTGGGAAAATACAAACTCGAACTAGATTTTACTCTGGATGAGGGTACAATCAGAGTAAACCAGTCAAAGAACTTTTATGCCATACCGTGGAAAGCGGGTATGATTTTGATAATAGGGGTAATCGGTGTGATATGGGTGATGAGGATACTTAAAAAAAGAAGGAATCGATAGAGTCTGCGGGGAGGCCATGCTTTTTGAGCACGCCCACCGTGTTTGAGTCCCGACGGTACCGTCGGGACGAGTTTGGGAGGTGCGCAAAAAAGTCATGGCCGACCTCAGCAGACTCGGCATAATATTATGAAATATATTTACTTTACTATCTTTCTATATCTTTTTATATCATCTACAGCTTCTATAGAAGCTGCGGAAAGTGGTGCGAAAGCCACAGTCAAAGCCAGTATTCCTGAAAAAACAAATATCAGACTATATGGATATACTGCTCCCAATAGTATTGTCCAAGTAACCGGTATCCGCATTTTTGCCCAAACCTCTTCAGATAAAACAGGCTATTTTGCCATTGATTCTCTCCCCATATCTTTTGAAGCTAAAGAAATTTGCGCAACTACTATTGATAGTGAGAAAAGATCCGGCTTTCCACTCTGCATCAGCCTGCCGGAAACAAACAAACCAACCGAAATCGGACCTGTACTTCTTTCGCCTACTTTATCTATTTCTGCCGGCAAAATACTGCAAAAAGAGATGGCTAACGCCTCCGGCTTTACTATCCCCAACAGTAAAGTGGCTATTTCTTTCTTTGAGGTGCCTAAAAATAATTTGGCAGAAAAGTTGGATAATTACCTTGTGAAAATACTCAAACCCGAGGCTGAAGCGGCTGATCTTCCCCTTGTAACTGCCTCATCCGATAAAAAGGGTGCTTACAGCATCAATCTGCCTACAAGCCGTGCAACCTCCTATCGCTTGTGGACTAAAGCTTTCTTCAAAGAAGCGCCTACTCCCAAAAGCCTGACTCTCTCCTTTCGGGTTGACTCTTATACCCAATTTTGGCTGAGAAATGTGCTTCCAAAACTTATAATACTTCTTCTGTTTTTGGCATTTATTTACTTTTTAGTCACCAAGGAAGCCAAAGAAAGATATGCCAGAAGTTATATTGCGGAATTTAACGAAAAGAAACTGAAACCGTTTGTGGTAAGGAGACGCCTCCAACTTCGCCGCTTATGGTATAACTTCCGGGAGTATTTCCGGTCAAATCGAAAATAGCTCTGCCGAAAGTATCCGTAACTCCCTGAACTTCCGATACAGCAAGGCTGCCGTTGTATTTAAGAACAACTTTCTGTCCGACTATCCCCAATCCCTGGCTATTCATCACAAATGCCGTAACTCGTATACTGCTCTCTCCATTGGCCTGCGCAGTAATGGGAGATGCAAAAAGATAGGAGTTTTCCAAAGATAAAAGCGGTGATCCGGAAGCTGCTGGACCGCTGGCACGGCCAAAAAAAGACGATCTTTGGGTAGCAATAGTGACAGCAAGAAGTATCAGTATCAGTGAAAAAACGATGCCTATAAGAAAATAAATATTGCGTCTGTCAACGGGTTTCATACTTTAGAACTGGTATCAAAACCTCATACTCTGAGGGTGTCTGTTTCGATTCCTCCACCATCCGAGGAGTTCCATTCGACTCACTTCGTTCGCTCAGGATCACCTCGGAGGTGTCTTAAGTAACTTCTAGTTATATTTTGAATCGCAAAGGCAGGAGAGTCAAGAGGGGGAAAACCTGACCCACCTGCAGTTTGTATATAGATTACTACTGTCATCCCGAGCGTAGTCGAGGGATCTTCCACGATGAAGATCTAGATTAACTAATCAGTACAGTTTTTATCAGTTGGAAGATCTCTCCACTCATCCACTAACGTGG
>JACREK010000056.1 GCA_016218275.1 Candidatus Gottesmanbacteria bacterium
GAAGGTGAATCTTGGCTGAAACTAACTTTTCTTTTTCTTATTCCTCCGCTTATTATCCAGATATATTACCGCGAACCATATCCTTGGTATTTTATTCCTTTTATCGGCTTAGGCGCTTTGCTTATCCAATCTAAGAAAATTGCTATCTTACTTTCCGGATTTTCTCTTGGTGCCATGCTGCGCTATGCGCCATATCTTTATCAGGGTGACTATGGTCGCCAAGTGGTAAATATGCAAAATTTATTGTTTATTGTGCCAATTGTTTTAATTACATTATTGCTGGTATTGTTTGAATTGAAGAAGAGATTAAAACTGCCAATGGTATAATGGTTTATATAAGTATGGATGCGGTAATTATCTTTTTTATCATTATTTCCACTTTTTTCACCCGAGTCGTAAATCTTTTGAATATACCCATTTTTACAGACGAAGCGATTTATATCCGTTGGGCCCAAATCGGACTTGCAGATCCGGCGCATCGATATATTGCTTTGACTGACGGTAAACAGCCGCTTTTGACCTGGTTGATGTATCCCAGCTTGAAAATTTTCAGCGATCCGCTCTTTGCAGGGAGATTTGTTTCGGTCTTAGCCGGTGTTTTTTCAGCTGTCGGTATTTATTTTGTGGTGCGCAAATTATTTGGCAGAACCGAAGCTGTATTTTCCGTGCTTCTTTATATCTTTTCTCCATTTTTTTTGCTTTATGACAGACTAGCTCTGATGGATAGTTTACTTACTACTTTTGGCATCTGGAGCTTATATTTGGAAATTTTATTGATTACCACTCTTCGATTAGATGTAGCACTGCTTCTGGGGGTAACAGTTGGATTGGGGGTTCTGACAAAATCATCTGCCTTTTTCTATATCTATCTGCTGCCAGTAAGCCTCCTTCTTCTTGATTTGAAGATAAAGCGCAAAATTAGGCATATTTTCAAATGGCTGGGATTATCCATAATCAGTATATTCATCGTTCAGATAATGTATAATTCTTTAAGACTTTCTCCCTGGTTCTATCTGATTCGACAAAAAAATTACAGTTTTATTTTGACGGTTTCCGAATTTCTTAAATCTCCATTTTCACTTTTTTTGCCTAATTTAAATGGTCTGACTGATTTTCTGTTTGGTTATTTAACGTTACCATTGGTGATTGTGCTGGGAGTTGGGTTGTTATGGGGTATATTAAGATTGAACAAAAAAGTAATCTTTTTATTTATTTGGTTTTTATTCCCCTTTTTGGCTTTAGCTGCTTTTGGGAAGGTCCTTTTCCCCAGATTTATTCTTTTTATGACTTTTCCATTAATAATTATTATAGGGATGACAATAACCAAGTTATTTAACTATGCAATGAAAAGAAACAAACTTTTTATTTTATTGATTTTTTCTATACTTATCTACCCATTCTATCAATCACTTCTTCTTATTGTTAATCCTGTAAATGTAGCAATTCCCCAAAACGACCGGAATCAGATATTTGATACTTGGCCCTCAGGATATGGAGTAAAAGAAGTCATTTCTTATCTGAACGAACAGTCTAAAAATGGGAAGATTATAGTAGGTACGGAGGGGACTTTTGGACTTTTTCCCGCCGCGCTTGAAATATATCTTGGTTTGAACCAAAATATAGAAATAAAAGGGTTTTGGCCGGTAAGCGAAGTTCCCAGAGAACTTCTAGATAGCGCATCCAAATTTCCGACCTACCTGATATTTAAGGAAAGACAAGAAGTACCGTCAGAATGGCCCTTAATAGCCATAGCTAAATACCGGCGGGGCAACGGTAATACTTTTTTACAGTTTTATCAAGTAGAACCTTTAAAAGGTAACAGTTCACTCTTCTGACATAACTTTTATTGTTCGAGCGTAGTCGAGAACTAAGATCTCTCGACTTCGCTCGAGACAGGCTTCTCGACTCTCCGCCAGCTGGCGGATCGCTCGAAGAATATCGTGTTGGAACTGTGAACTATTACCTTAAAAGAACAAAAAATTATCAAATGAAAAGATTCTTACCAATCTTAATACTTCTGGCAGTAGTGCTGTTTTATACCAAACCTTATTTCCGTACCGGATTTTTCACCACCCACGACGGAGAATGGGCAGTTATCAGGTTATCCGAAATGCAACGGGAGTTAAAAGATAGCCAGTTTCCGCCTCGCTTTGCTGACTATCTAAATCACGGGTTTGGTTATCCTTTATTTTCCTATACCTACCCGGGACCATTTTATTTAGGAACTATATTGCGTATATTTCGCATAGGTTTGGTAGATTCAGTCAAGGTAATCTTTGTAGGCAGCGTTGTTATGTCTGCAATTTTTATGTTTCTTCTGGGAAGAGAATTAGCAGGCGATTTTGCCGGATTTCTGGCAGCCTTGTTTTATATTGTTGCTCCTTTCCGGCTGGTCGATCTTTATATCCGGGGTTCTATCGGTGAATCTTTAAGTCTGGCTCTTTTTCCGATGCTGTTTTACCTCAGTCTGAAATATATCTTAAATCCCAACATTACCAGAATGATTTTATGTTCTTTAGTATTTGCGTTTCTTATTCTCACTCATAATATTATGGCGTTGGTGTTTTTCCCCATATGGATTGCCTTTTTGTTTGTGTCCGTTCTGTCATATTTTGAAGATATAAAATTGTATTCTTGGCGGTATTTTTTACCGATGATTCTTTTGGGAATAGGTTTGTCCGCATATTTTTTTATTCCCGCGATTTTTGAGAAACAATATATAGTTCTTTCTCAAATTAAGCTTGCCAACATTTCTGAGCATTTTATCAGTTTGCCGGATTATCTTCTTTCCCCATGGAGTTACGGTCCGAAGCCGTCATATCAGCTTGGTTGGGCTCATATATTAGGAGCGTTATTAGGTTTAGCGGGTGTATTTATGGCCAAAGAGATTTACCGCAAGAAATATTTGCCAATCGCACTTTTTATAAGTTTTAGTGTCGGTATTCTGGTTTTTCTGGCACATCCGACTTCTTCTGATTTCTGGAATGCGCCGCCTCTGTCCTGGATTGATTTTCCCTGGAGGTTTTTAACACCTATTTCTTTCCTTTTGGCCCTTGCTTCAATTTTTCTTTCGATACATAGAATAACCAGAATTATTGGTGGTATTCTGGTGGCGGCAACTATAATATTTAGCTTAAATTTCGCCCGTCCTGCGGAATATATCAATAAACCAGATGTTTATTATGCCACCAACGACGCAACAACTACTTCCATGGACGAGTTGATGCCTGTCTGGGTGGCAAATAAACCGACCCAGAGGTACAAAACTAAAGTAGAATTAGAACGTGCCAATGCTACTGTTTATAATCTGGACTACAATTCCAGATCAATTAAATTTCGTGTAGTTACAAAAGTGCCAAATATTATTAAAGTGAATACTGTTTACTTCCCGGGTTGGCAATTTTTCTTAAAAGGTGAACAAATTCCTCTTAATTTCGGCAGTCCAGACGGTTTGATCCGTTTTGAAGTACCGGAGGGTAATCATTTTATAGAAGGAAAATTTGTAGAAACAAAAGTCAGATTCTGGTCGGATATGGTTTCTCTCCTTAGTCTTGCCGCAGCAGTGGGATTGCTGGTTTACTCTCTCATATTACGTTTGAAGACAAGAACTGCCTAAAGTTATTATATGAAAAATTTTCTCCTTTTTTTAGTTGGGCTTTTGTTGGTTATCGTCTTGTCCTTTGGGACTATAAGGCCACTTTTTTCCCCTGGATTTTTTCCCATGCACGATGATACGCAACCTGCCAGGATAGATCAGATGGCAAAATCTTTAATTTCCGGTCAATTCCCGGTCCGCATCGTGGGAGAATTGGGTTACGGATTTGGTTATCCTTTATTTAATTTTTATGCACCTCTGCCGTATTATATAGGCGCTTTTTTCAATATTACGGGATTTGATGCTCTTGCCGCAGCCAAAATAATGTTTATGATAGGCATTGTTCTTGCGGGTCTCAGTATGTTTTTTCTGGTAAAAGAAATCGCAGGCAGTCAGGCAGCTTTGACTTCCTCAATTCTATATATGTATGCTCCTTATCATGCGGTCGATATTTATGTTCGCGGAGCAGCAGGTGAATTTTATGCTCTTGGTTTTTTGCCACTGATACTATTGGGTATTATTAAAATTACGAAGCCTTTTTATTCTTCGAGTCCCTCGACTTTTGCTCGGGATAAACTAGAGTCGAGAAGCCTGTCTCGAGCGAAGTCGAGAGATCTTAGTTCTCGACAAGCTCGAACAATAAGAGAGTTGAAGAGGGGAATAATAATTGGAAGTATTGGAATAGCTGGAATATTACTATCTCATAATATTCTTGGGATGATTAGCGGATATTTTTTAGGGTTTATTTTAATCAGCTATTTTGTACTTCTTGTCATGCCGAATTTATTTCGGCATCCCTTCAGGGTGAACCTTCAAGATGAACCCATTGGGATCCTGAAACAAGTTCAGGATGACAGAAAGTCAGTTAAAGATAGCACTAATCTTTTTACTTTTTACTTTTTACTTTTTACTTTTTTTCTTGGTATTGGTTTATCTGCCTTTTTTACTCTGCCGGCGGTAGTTGAGAAAAAGTA
>JACREK010000006.1 GCA_016218275.1 Candidatus Gottesmanbacteria bacterium
AAATTTTCTGGATCTATAATCTTTTAGATCGATTTCAGGCGCACCCTTATAAATTTCCATATTTAGAGAAAGCGTTGGAAGAGATTATGAGAAAATCCAAAATCCAAAGTTCAAATGTCAAATAAAGCTCAAAGTCCAAAATCAAAAGAAATAAATTTGAAATTTGGTTTTTGACATTTGGATTTGCTTTGTATCTTTGGATTTTGACATTTGGATTTATGAAAATCTTATTTTCTCTTACCTACTACACTCCCTATCTTTCCGGTCTGACTCTTTATGTCAAACGGCTGGCAGAAGCGTTAGCAAAGAAAGATTATCAGATTACAGTCCTCTCAATGCAGTATGATAAAAAACTTCCCAGCGAAGAAACTATTCGGAAAGTAAAGATTGTCAGAGCGAAAGTATTGGGACAGATCAGTAAGGGATTTATCTCGCTAGACTGGATTATTAAAAGTTGGCAAGAGGTCAGGAAGAACGATGTAATAATCGTTAATCTGCCGCAGTTTGAAGGTATAATTCCAGCTTTATTTGGAAAAATTTTGGGCAAAAAAGTGATTTCTATGTATCACTGTGAGGTAGTTTTACCCTCCGGAATATTAAATACGGTTGTTGAATGGTTGTTACATTTCTCTCATCTTATTACCTTATCAATTTCGGATAAAGTAATAACTTACACCAAAGATTTTGCCGATCATTCCAAAATACTTCCCCATTTTCGTTCCAAGTTAGAATTTGTTTATCCACCAATTATAGAGCCAAAGATTAATAAGAGAGTACAAAAAATACTCATGGACAAAATAGACCTCAAGGGCCAATTTGTCATTGGGCTGGCAGCCAGATTAGCGGCGGAAAAAGGGATAGAGTATTTGTTGGAAGCAATACCGGAAATCGAATTACGAATCAGGAATTACGAATCAAGAACCAGTAAAGCGATTAATACACCTCGGATGGTGGCGAAGCAACGACTTCGACTCCTCCGAGGTGAAGGGATCAAGATTGCTATTGCGGGATCGCTAGAACCTGTGGGGGAGGAAAAATATAAAGGGAAAATCTTAAATTTAGTTGAGAAATACAAAGATCATGTAGTATTTTTGGGAGAGTTGAAAGAAGAAGAAATGGGAGCATTTTATTCTCTTTGTGATGTACTGGTTTTGCCGTCAATTAATTCCACCGAAGCTTTTGGGATGGTGCAGGTGGAGGCGATGATGATGGGAGTGCCGGTGGTGGCAACAGATTTACCAGGAGTAAGAGTCCCAATCCAAAAAACCGGTATGGGCAAACTCGTGCCAGCAAAAAACAGCCATAAATTAGCGGAAGCAGTCATTGAGATTCTTCTCAATAGAAAGAAATATATTAAAAATAAAGAATTTATAAAAGAGGAATTTTCTTTTGATAAGACGATTAAGTTTTATGAGAAATTAGTTGGGAGATATTTTCCTTAACCTAGCATCAATTTACTCTTGTAGACTTTTCTTTTGAAAGGATCGAGCATCAGGCCAAATCCTTCAAGAGTGGTCACACCCAAAAGAGGGTCGTCGTCTTTTTCGCCTAAGACTACAGGTAAGGCTAATTCTCTTTTTTCAAAATTAATTAGGGCACTGCCTATGTGTCTTTTTATAATCTTGCCGTCTGCAAGAGAAAATTCTTGCATATACGATGGTTTTAATTGTAACTTCTTTACTACCATTTCTGGTAAGACAGTATAGTGCGCTCCGCTATCTACTAAAAAATCTCCTTCTACCTTTTTGGAAGGGTTAAAAGGGTTTCTTACTGTCAATTTCACCTTTGTCATTCCCATACAAGTGCAGATATGATAGCATGTAAAAAATCATGAGTCAACCAATTAACACGCTTACAAAGGAAACTATTCTGGTATATTTTTTAAAAGCATATCTGCGGAAGCGGCCGCTTTTTTTGTCACTCATAAGAGCTAAAGAAGCACAACTTTTTCAGAAATATCTACCATTTAAACACCCGGTTTTAGATATAGGTTGCGGAGACGGGATGTTTGCAAAAGTGACATTTTCCAAATGTCATCCCGAACTTGTTTCGGGATCCCAATCGGATAAAAAAGAGATGCTGAAACGAGTCCAGCATGACAGGTTATACGGATCAGAGATTGATATTGGTTTAGATCTAGCAGGAAGCCGTATTAATGAAGCAAGACAATCAGGTATTTATAAGAAAATAATTATTTATGATGGTAAAGAAATCCCTTTCCAAGATAATTATTTCTCAACAATTATTTCGAATTCTACATTGGAGCATGTGAGCGATTTGGATACAGTATTAAAGGAAATATACAGAGTTTTAAAGCCAGGAGGATTATTTATTACAACGGTAATGGCCAAACCGTGGGAAGAAAATCTTTTCGGAGCAAAGATATTAGGAGACTTATACAAAAAATGGATGGGGAAAAAACAGATACATCGGAATTTATTAACAAAAAACGAGTGGGATGAAGCATTCAGAAAATCAGGATTCATAATTAAGAAGGCAATCGGCTATCTGACTCCCCAAGCGTGTCAACTTATAGACGTCTGTCATTATTTATCTTTACCAAGCCTTGTGACTTACAAGCTATTTGGGAAATGGGTAGTATTCCCCTCGTTATTTACCAGACTTTATCCAACAAAATCTTTAGCTCAAGTAATTTCAGAAAACGTTGATCCGGATCAATCAGGCGCTATATTTTACCTTCTGGAAAAATGATATATATTTCTTTTCCGACCGGAAATAAAATACATATATTTTTGGCAATCTTACTAATCTATCTTGCCGTATCCTTCTACAGAATTGACTC
>JACREK010000057.1 GCA_016218275.1 Candidatus Gottesmanbacteria bacterium
AGAGCAACTGATCCTGCGATTGTTACAAATTTCTTCATTTATTTTTCACCTCCTTTCTTTGCCCGCCGACTTCGTCGGCCGTAGGCGACTACGTCGTCCGAAGGCCGAAGCTTTATGCGAAGGCGGGTCTTTTATTTTCAAGACTGCCTGCCACGTTTGACGTGGTCTACCCCGAGCTGAGCTCGGGATCTGCCCTCTGCCTAGGAAAGACTTTTAACAGTCTTTTTCCGCCAGTTGGCGGATTCTAATTTTCATAAAGTCAGTAATCATATCCCAATAAAAAAGAGGTAAGTCCCCTTCGATTAACTCAGGGTTCTTACCTCCGTTTGCGGTCGGCAAATTCACCTGTCATGCCGAATTTATTTCGGCATCCCGTCGGGATCCTGAAACAAGTTCAGGATGACAAGATCTATAAATTCCTTATGTTATGACTGGTTTTCTTGATATTTCTTTCCGTAATCTGTGTCACTTTATGATCCTGGACATAAATTTCAACAGATCCATATCCGCGCACGTTTTTAAGCGCCTGTTTTATCTCTTCAAGCAAATCACGGGTTATTTTTTTTGTTGAATAATCGACCATTTATCAGTTAGCTGTTGGGCAAGTTTGGTCTTAAAAATTTGAGCAGATGTTTAGGGCAGTCCGCCAACTGGCGGATGAGGCAGTTTTTTTACTACATGCAATATAGAAAACCTACTTTTCCTTGTCAAGAGGGAAAAGCGATTTGTATCACCTCTTTCTTTCCCTCCAACTCTCCTATATAAAGTTTAAAATCTTTTGCGTTCTCCGGAATCACAAAACCGACTCTATCCAGTTTTGTGGAAATTGCAGCAATCGGTACCAAATTATTATGAAGGTCCGGAGCAAATTTATTGCTCTCATCGCCATTATAAGAAAGTCTGATAAGATCTCCCGGCAAAATATTCAGAGGTTGAGAAATATCATTTTTAAACTCCAGATTGACTATAAGAAACAGCTTATTATTTTTCGCGGTATATACCTTATCATTAACAAGAACCTGGTTGGTTTTCTCGGCACTGGCAATAGTAAGTCTAATTTTATTATTGCCGGCAAGTTTACCGGAATTGTTAAGTGCGGGAAAATCAAAACCTTTGCCTATATTGGAACTGACAGTTTTTGCCGCACTTTTTCCTCCGGATGGATTTTGCCGGAGAAAATTGCTACCTAATACGCTTATAACTACCGCAATCAAAATTACACCAAACAATAACTTTTTCTTTGCGGATAATATATCCAGTATCCTATCTTTTAGGTTTTTCAACTTCGGTAAAACTATTTCCGGATCAAAAATATTTTTTTCGCTAGCCATAAGAAAACCCAAAGCGGGCAGCTTTGGGCAATGTAGAAAAATCTTATACTGTGAAATACTCCCTGTCAAGATAGGAAAAAACCAAACTTGACCTATTTTGTATCAGTTTTAGATATTCCGTAAAGAATTATGCCGTTATCTCGATAAAGAATTGAAAAGTATGGAAAAGGATTATCTGCAGATAGCCCAACTTGCTTTCGGAGATTTGCCTCCTCTAAACCGTAATAAATATATTGGATATAATTGTCTGAAATAAACTTCCTCTGTTCCTCTTCATTCATGGCAGTATAAAAAATTTGGGCTTTTTTTAGAGTTTCTACCCCACCGGGTGTCTGGAAGAAATGGCCGAAATAAACTTTATTATCTGTAAAAGCCGGAATAAAATTCCCTATTCTATAAAGACTTAAGACACCGCTGTCAGCGGGCAATTTGGACATAAAACCGAGAGCTTCTCCTTCATTTTTAGTGAGGAAAAAATAGGGATTGGTAGCTTTAATGTGCAAAAGCGAATTAAATACATAAAAAGTAGAAAGGGTGGAAAAAGCAGTCACCGCAACTAAACTGGCAAAAAATATTTTTTCTCCTTTAATCAGCTCTTTCATGCCATAATATGCCAGAATGGCCCCACAGACATAAATTCCGGGGATATATAAACGGGCAAACCCAACAGGTAAAAAAAGTAGGAAAAATTGCGTCAAAAAACAAATTTCTATAAAAACCAATTCCTGCTTTTTATTCTTGCTGAAAAAAAGTTGCCAGATAATAAAAGGAATAAGTAGCCCGAACCCTAAAATAAGTGAGAATATATTTATAGATGGTAGCACTTGTTCCACTATCCCAGCAAAACCTGGGTTTTTGAGGAAAGGGTAATAAACTAAAGAAAAATAAATCAGAAAAATTATCGATAAAAAAAACGGATATTGCAGAAGATGCCATTTTTCCTTCCATCTCCAAACGGCTGTAATTGCTCCTACTAAACCAAACCAAAGCGATTTATATGGATGAAAAATGGCTGCTCCAAATCCAGAGATTACCGCAAGGATTAAATGTTTTGAGGATTTCTTCATTAAGTAATAGTAAAATAACCCCAAACTTAAAAAAGAAAGAAGAATAATAAATGCATCATGACCGACATTAAAAGGTTTAATAAAGTTAAAATCCGGAGTAACTACTTCTGCGGAAAGACTTCTAAACCAAGGCAACCAGCCTAAACCTCCTCCAAGAACTATCAAAAGAAAGATAATTAATCGATCGCGCAATTTTGTGATAAATAAACCAGCAAGAAAATAAAGCACCAATATCAATCCAATATCAGTAATTATCGATGCTAAATGAAATAAAAGGAATGGATTAAGATGAAGAAATCTATTTAGAATCCCTAAAAAAGTATAATATTGAAAGACAAAAACACCACTATGAGGTATGGTAGTATAAGTATTTACTAACATCATCCCATTTCTTTCACCATAGCGTATATATGAAACATAAGCATTCACATCCCAGGCGTCGAACCAGGAGGCTTGTTTGACGAACCACGCATTTTTTGGAGTATTTAGCGCGTGATAGAAAGTGGGAAATTTCGTTAAAAATATGCTGACTAAAATCACTCCGGCAATAACCAATTTCTCAAATCTCATATTATGGTGGGTATTCTATCTAAAAGAGCTCCCCTTTTGCAAGGAGAGCCCTTTTTATATCACTTGAAGACAATCTTATTGTGTGATATTCAAAATCAAATCATTTAAGACTGAAATAATTGATACCGTATGTGCTACATCTCCAGTCGTTACCGATCCGCCAAGCGTATTAGAATTGGCACTATTGTTACCACTATTGGCTGTACTATAAGCAGTCTGATTTACTGTTCCATTATTGGTTACATTTACGGTTATATTTTTTGTAGTCGTAAAGGTAACTGTATTGTTTGAACTATCACCTGTAGAATCATTCAGACCCTGTTCATCCGTAGCCGTGTCTGTCTGATTGATAGTGGCATTGACAGTATTTAAGCTTGCCAATTTCGTCGTATCATGAGTTAAATTTCCGGTCGTAACTGAACCGCCACCGGTAGTGCTATTCCCAGTATTGTTATTGGCAGTATTGTTCCCACTGTTTGAAGTAGCATTAAGTGAGTGGTATATTGTACCAAAATTTTTTAGTTCAAGACCTTTGAATTTGTCTACTGTCCTGGTACAGACATTAAAACTGCTTGCTCCAGTAGTCTGGTTAGCACACAGATTCCCTCCTACAGCAAAAGCAGGAACCACCGTTGCCAAAACTAATCCGGCTCCAATGGCTGCACTAACTAATTTTTTTATCATAATTCTTTTTCACCCCCTTTCGGGCAGAAAATTATTTTGCTATCTGCACAAAAAAACACTCAAACCCTGCACCGTTATGGTACAGGATTGAGTGTTGTTCCTTGGGCAGAGGGCAGACAACAATTCATAATGGCAGTATTCACCGGGCAGGTGCTATAGAAAAATAAAAAAATTAAGCAACCCTGAGTTTATCGAAGGGTTGCTTCCGTTTGCGGTTAGCAAACTCTATATCCAATGTAGAACAATTTTTTATCTGTTGTCAATACCCCAAAATTCTGACCCACCTGCACTTCTTTAGCTTCAATATATTTGTCATCTCGACCGATTCCACGTTAGTGGATGAGTGGAGAGATCTTCCAACTGATAAAAACTGTACTGATTAGTTAATCTAGATCTTCATCGTGGAAGATCCCTC
>JACREK010000058.1 GCA_016218275.1 Candidatus Gottesmanbacteria bacterium
CTCTCGCAACGCTTGCGAACCTTGCGGTCCTCGCTAGCGCTGCGGGCCTAAATCAACTTGACACGACCAGCGAATTAGTATATAATTGTCCTAATTATGGAAACATATTCTACCCCTGATATTATCAGGATTCTGCAAAAGAAACAGATCTCTTTTTTTTCCCTGGCTGATTTTGGCTGGTTGTTTAATATTGGCAATCAGCAAACATTATATAAAAAAATCCAAAGGCTGGAAGAAAAACATATCATCCAAAGGCTTATCAAAGGAAAATACCGTTTTCTGCTTTCTCCGGGCAATGATTTTACGCTGGCAAATTTTCTCTATCAACCCTCCTACCTATCTCTTGAGTCGGCGCTCTCCTTTTACGGGATAATTACCGGCTTTACTTATCAAATCACCTCTGTTTCGACTAACAAGACCCATTCGGTAAATATTGACGGCAAGGATTTTCAATATTGCCAAATCTCACCTGACCTATTTTGGGGATATGAGAAAAAAGACGAATTTTTAATCGCCGATAAAGAAAAGGCCCTGCTGGACTATGTTTACTTTTCTCTTAAAGGGCTGCGGAGTCTTGATTGGGAGGAAATTGACCTCTCGGAAATTGATAAATCTAAAATGGCAATTTATCTTAAAAAAGTTAATAAGAGAAAGATGACGGAAGTTTTTGCCGAAAAAATTATTTTATTGTAAAACAAAAGCTTTGCTTATGATTACCAAAGAACAAACAGAAATATTGGCTAAAGAATATCAAATTGACGGCCTTACCATTATGCGCGAACAGCTCCAGCTGATGTTTTTGAGCTGTCTCTATCGGAATAAGGAAGCGGGTAAAATCTATTTCAAGGGAGGAACAGCGATAAGATTATTATTCGGTTCCCCGAGATTTTCCGAAGATTTGGATTTTTCCACCCTTTACAATAAAGAGCAATTAAGACAAATAATAAAAAAACTGGAGAAACTTATCCAAAAGGAACTGCCGGGACTTAGAATTTTGCTTTTATATTCCGGCAAAAGCGGTATCCGTTTCCGGATAAAATACCAGCCGGCCGATTTTAAGTATCCTTTAGTTATCCGCTTGGATTTTACCGAAATAAAAAAAGCTGAGAAAACAACAGTTTCCCCGCTTGTTACCAAATTCCCCATTGTTTTTTTTCCGTTGGTCGTTCATCTTTCGGTTGAGGAGATTTTAGCGGAAAAGGTTAGTGCCCTTTTGACCCGGGATAAAGGAAGAGATCTCTTTGATGTCTGGTATTTGCTGGAAAAAGGAATTCCGCTTAAAAAAAGTTTGGCTGGAAAAATATTATTAAAAAGGGTGGAATTATTTCCGCAGGACAAATTGGATGAGGACCTGGCAAGATTTTTACCCAAATCCCAGCGGAAAATAACGGAAATGCTCAAAGAAAAACTGAAAGAAAAATTTGTAGTGGCGGGGAATTTTGGAAAATGAGGCTTCAGGGCGCACTCCAAAATAACTTGTAAATTTTTTCTTTTGTAGGCGCCCTTCGAGGCTCAGGGTAAACGCCACAAAGAGCCGTATCCGTCCCGCCTAGCGGGACGGACGAGCCCTTAGCATTTTTTCAAAAATCTCCGCCTGTTCTTTGGCATCGTCAAGGGCATGGTGGGTGTGTTGAGTGGCTGGTTGGAATTGGGCGCGAACGTATTTTTTCGTTGTTTGTCCCCAGCCTACGTTTTTCATTCCCATATAATAGGCTTTGATATCCAACCCGCTTATTCCAAACGGATTTCGTCCGAGAAACTTCATGAAATACCAGTGGGTAAACATCCAGTCAAACGTGGCATTAAATCCTACAAATATCGGACGGCTTTCACCGGAAATATCTTTGATCCACCGTTCAAATCGTGCCATAGCTTGAGCCGGTTCTTCCCCTTTGGTTTTTAAATCTTCGAGTGACAGCCCGCTTACTTTGAGTGCTTTATCTATGAAATTATCATTGATGGGCTTAAGCTCTGCGTAGAATGTCTTTGACGGTTGTCCTACAACGCATGCTCCTAAAGAAAGTATGCTAAACTCACCCGGAATCGGACCGGAAGCTTCGATATCTACGGAAATGTATAGTTCAGATCGTCTAGTTTGCATTATTGACATAAGTATATATAATTGATACTATGATACAGTATTAGTCAAAATTGTACCATAGGTATTCAATTATGAAACAACTTTTGAATGACTTAATTAAAAATTGGTGGAATAACCCCTTACCGGTAATAAA
>JACREK010000061.1 GCA_016218275.1 Candidatus Gottesmanbacteria bacterium
ATCAGGTTTTGACTTTTATACTGTATTTTTGAACTTTGAACTTTGAACTTTGAACTTACAGCTCGAGATACAAAATCACTAATTTTGTGTAGTAAGTCAAAGATATACGCTAGCCCTCCCGGAATTAAAAACAGTGCTGCCATATGTACGCCCACAATAAATCTGTGTTGGTGAAAATCTTTCATTCCCGGTATTAAATCGATTAGACCTCCCCAGGTAGTTCTGCCAAAATACATGAGAAACCAAAAGGCAAAAAGGAGAGCAAAAGGAGAAAGATTAACGCCCCCTACCCCCCTCTTAAAATAAGAGGGGGAATTGGGGGAGTTATCATTGGTTCTTATCAAATTAACAAAAAATCCACTGATTACCAATCCTGTAATGATAGGGAAAACTCTTTGCCAATCAAAAATTTCCCCCTGGAAAAATTGTCTCACTACTTCATACCAACCATAAGAGTTGAATTTCCAGACAGGATCCCAAAAAGAGATGATATGGTAGTTATTATTTAAAAGTATAGGGATAATCCAGTAGGAAAGAATTAAGAATGAAGAAGTAAGAATTAAGAATAATCTTTTAAACCTATTAACTATACTTTTTATATTGAAATCCAAAAGAAGAAAGGGGAGAGTGGATATATAACCAATAATACCGATTCCTAAGTGACCCATAGTGGTGAGAGTGAGAAAGAGAGCAGCTAAAATGATATTTTTCACCTTCCAGGTGGCCGAATGGACTCCTGGAAGGTGTATTTGAAAAAAGTCTTTCTCTTGTTCCTCCACCTCGGAGGAGTGCATTCGCACACCATCCGAGGTGTCTTTGCCTCTTTCCAGTTTTAACACTTTATATGTAAACGCCAGTCCCAATGGCAGAAAAAAGATTGCATACAGTTGTGAAGTCAGTCCATATCCTCGCCATAAGAAACTTGGCGGATCTATGCCGTACAGACCGTCGGTTGAAAAATGGGAAGCAAAAAAAGCGCCAATTGCCGCTAAGATTGGCACAAAACCAACGATCCGTAAAGCTAAAAAGACCGGAAGAGGAAAAAAAACAAGCAAAAAATATCTAGTCCAGTTATAATATTGGAAAATGGAAAATGGAAAATGGAAAATGGAAATTAAAGGTTTGATTAATAGATTATATGAGGCAACAGTTGCTATTTGAGGAAGGTGCGGGTAATAAAATGGCAGTGGGTATCCTTCTGCCCAAGTGGTGACATTATGGTCAATCAGATTTGGCAGGCAGGATAAAGAGAGGGGACAGCCATAATTTTGCCAAACCCAATTAGTTCGATACACTAGTGAGTATTGGAAAACATTATCATTGGGGTCGGCCAGGATTTTAGTCTCGGGATAGTTGAGAGAGAGGTTGAAGATGATGGTTGCTAGCAATATTAGATAAGATATATATTTCATTGATTAATTGTCATTCCGAGCTTGTCGAGGAATCTCTCAGCTTGTCTGAGTGGAGATCTCGCATTCGCGAGAGATCCTTCGACTCTCCCTCAACAAGCTCGGGATCGCTCAGGATGACACGTCGTGTCATTTGTAAAGTACCGGATTCAGCCAATCGGCGTGGTCACTATTGATACCGTCTCCGGCATCTGTAATAATCAGTTCTAGATTTTTTACTTGCGAAACATCAACTTCTGTATGCTGCGGAAAGTCAAATCTGCCCATTTTTTTGCTGGCAAAAAGCTCTCTTCCGTCGCCATAGATCTTAAAAACTACACTGGCGGGTGTATCTGCTTCGGTATCCACTCCGAAATCCGTTGCAAACCTTTTAAATTTACGATCGATATCAAAAACCAGATACGAGTTGGCATGACTGCCAAAACCTTTGCGGTAGTAGAAATAATTATTTGAGAGTCTATTCCACTTCTTCCAGCCGGCGGATGAATTGGTTGATTTATTGATTTGCAGTAATTCATAATCTTGTTTTACAACAATTGGTTTGAAAGAAGTGAGAGAAACTTTACCTTTTATTAAATAGGAGGAATTAAGGAGGATCAAAGAAAAAACATAGAACATAAAACATAGAACAAAAAACCATTTTGATATTTGGGAAAAGACAAAGGGAAGAAGGAGAAAAAAAAGAAGAATAAGAAAGTATGAATTAAGAATGGTGAGAGCTGGTGTAGTGATGCGGGTAAGAGTGTTAAGACCATTTTGCGGATAGTTACTTACCAGACCCATATGGATGTTGAAAAAGATGGCAAGTGTGAGAAGAAGATATAGAAGCCAGAAATATAAATCCGAAATCCTAAATCCAAAATCCCAAGTTCCAAATAAATTGACACCTCGTGTCATCCCGAGCGTAGTCGAGGGATCTCTCAGTTTATCTAAGAATGATTCTCGCATTCGCGAGAGATCCCTCCACGCGCTTCGCTTGGTCGGGATGACAGTCTGACTGTCATTTTGATATTGTTTGGGATTTAGTGCTTTGAATTTAGAATTTTTGCCTAGGAGATTAGAACCATTTTCAATAAAAGGATAGAAGAGTAATAATAATACTACCACCGGATAACTGTATCTCTCATGGCTTTGGGTGGTGAAAAGAAAAAAGGCAAAAATAACTAAAGTTGCCGCAAGCAGAAAATTCCTGGGAGTAGGTTTGAAGAAGACGAGGATAGAAAATAGAAGGTAGAAGCTGGAAAAGATAAGCAGGCCAACAGTCTTTGCATTTAATATTCCCAAAGTTGTTATTTTATCAGTTATTTGCATTCCCTTAGTACCCGCCACAATCCACCAGAGATTATGGGCATTTAAAGATAACCAGGGAAAATAGTCGCTGTTGACAGTAAGAAGGTAGAGAACCTTATCCATATTATTGGTGATGATAAAAGGCAGATTAATCAAAAAAAATGTCGCGGTTGCCGCCGCTATACTTTTAAATGCAGTTTTTAAATCAAAAAAACGGAAAATAAAAAGAAAATATAGAGGAATAAAGATGATATTTTGCAGTTTCATAAGAGTTCCGATGGTAAAGATGACTGTGGCAAGAAGGGGTTTTTTATAAAAAAGCAAAAGAATAGAGATAATGGTAAAAAGAATACCGAAGGATTCGACTTGTCCCCAGAGGGCAGAATCAAGGATTACTACGGGGTTGAGGAAAAATATGGAAGAGAGGAGGAATCCCAACTTGTCATCCCGAGCGACCGAGCTTTGCGAGGGAGTCGAGGGATCTCTCGACTCCGCTCGAGACAGGTCTAGCAAACGTTGTGAGCGTGAAGATGCGGCCTGACGGCCTAGATTCCTCTCCGCCAGCTGGCGGATCGGAATGACACGGGGGAAGCGAGAGGCAAACCAGTAGATAAGGCAAGCGATTACTACGTCTGAAACAATAGCGATGGATTTGGAGGCAAGCAGAAATCCGAAGTTATTTTCCCGCCAGAAAGAGTAATAATCATGAGGATTGCCAAAGAATGCGTAGATTTTACCCATTAACCATAATACATAAATAAAGCCCGGCGGGTAGTTGATATTGGTATTTTGAGCAGTCCAGACTATACCATGATCAATAGCTGCCAGACTCCATGATTTCCAGAAAGAGATATCTGCTATAAATCCGGTATTACCAACAAGAAAGAGTCTTATGACAAGTCCAATAAAGAGGATATAGATGAATCTTTTCAACATGATTTTACCCGCATTTTAACAGAAAAATAAAGATTAAGAAATGAATAGTTTGAATATCAAATGTTACTAAGATACACTTGAATTGACCAGAGAATATTTATAGCGATGGTAAGTTGGACATCTTTGATTACAATATTCTGGTTGGAAATTTTGGAAAATGATATATAGTCTTGACAGACTGTTTCTGAAATGGTAGAGTATTTCTACTAATATGAAAACAATACAACTAGACAAACTGACCAATCTTCTTCTTTTTACCAAAGAAACCCTGCGACAATTGGAAGAGAACAATGACCGCTTGGATTTTAATATCAAATATTGGCTGAAAAAAGGAAAAATCATTACGCTTAAAAAGGGCCTATATGTTCTGAAGGAAAGATGGGAAAGAGAAATCAACAAAGATGATTACCGGCAATATTTAGCCAACCAACTGTATCAACCCTCATATTTATCCTGCGAATATGTCATGAGCAAATACGGGCTTCTGACGGAGGGGGTGTTTGGAATAACCAGCATGACAACAAAAACAACCAAGGCCTTC
>JACREK010000065.1 GCA_016218275.1 Candidatus Gottesmanbacteria bacterium
ACAACTTTGGCGATTTAACTCATGCCTCCGCTCTAAATACTATTCTTTATGTATTGGTCGATACTTTAGCTATTTTTTATAGGATCTATATTCTACGTTACTACGATAATAATAATTGGTCGAAGAGAAAAGTATAATGAAATTCTCCATAATTATTCCTTTTCAAGAACCGTCAGAATATTTATACGAATGTCTTGATTATATCCAGAGACAATCATATACAAATTATGAAGTGATTCTCCTGCCGGATAGGCAAAAGATACAGATGCTGAAACTAGTTCAGCATGACATTTCCAGCGTGAAAGTCATTCCTACCGGTCAAGTAGGCCCTGCGGAAAAAAGAGATAGAGGTATCCACAAGGCAACAGGAGAAATACTTGCCTTCATAGATGATGATGCTTATCCGGATAAAGATTGGTTGAAAAACGCTTTAAAATATTTTATTGATCCTGAAATTAGTGCTGTTTGTGGTCCTGGAGTAACTCCAAGTTCTGATGATATTTTTCAGCAGGCTTCAGGTTGGGTTAATGCTTTGTGGCTTGGTAGTGGTGGAGCGGGAACTTATAGATTTACCCCACAAGAAAGACGTTTTGTAGATGATTATCCGTCAATGAATTTTCTAGTTCGGAAAGAAGATTTTGAAAAGGCTGGAGGATTCGACACCCATTTTTGGCCGGGTGAAGATACCAAACTTTGTCATGATTTGGTTTATATTCTCAAAAAGAAGATAATTTATGATCCTAAAGTTTTGGTTTTTCATCACCGGAAACCTCTTTTTTTACCGCATTTAAGACAAATTTCCCGCTATGCCCTCCACCGCGGACATTTTGCCAGAATTCTGCCTGCAACCTCATTTAGGATAGGCTATCTTATTCCTACTTTTTTTGTCTTATTTTTAACAGTAGGCTTTTTAATCTCACTTAACTTTATTGCATTATTACCTTTGTATTTAGGCGTGATTATCTTATACTTAGGATTATTGACTGGAAATATTTTCTATGTTATCCTGAAAACTAGGAGTATTTTGATAGCAGTTCTTTCTGGTTGTGGTATAGTCCTGACTCATGTAATATATGGATTATTATTTCCAATTGGATTTCTTAAAAAATCATTAAAACAATAACTGTTACTAAACCGTCATTCCGAGCTTGTCGAGGAATCTCTCACAAATGTGAGTTTCATCTCAAACAATGGTTCGGCTTCGCTCACCACAGGGTTGAGAGATCCCTCCACTTCGGTCGGGATGACAGATAAGTATGAAAGTAGCCATTTCTTATCCGCCAATAGAAACTGATAAAGGCGTACCTTTACTTTCTCAAAACAGACAATTTCAGTATTTTAACAACCCTACTTTCATTTATCCTGTCATTCCAGCTTATGCTGCGACCCTTCTTGCCGAAAATGGATACGAAGTAGCTTGGCTTGATGGGATTGCCGAAAGATGGACATACCAGAAATATCTGGAGGAGCTGGAGAAAACAAAAGCTGATATTTTACTGATAGAAGCTAAAACTCCAATAATTAAGACTTATTGGAGGATAATTAACGATATTAAGAAAAATTTTCCTAAATTAAAAATAGTCCTTGTGGGTGATCATGTTACAGCTTTGCCTTTGGAATCGATGGAAAAATGTCAGGTGGATTATATTCTTACCGGTGGAGATTTTGATTTTGCGCTTTTGAACTTGGTTAAATACCTGGATAGAAAAGTGAAGTTTCTGGAACCGGGAGTTTATTATCGTTCTGCAACACCTGGAAGGAGTTCCTTACAGGATAAACCATTCGGCCACCTTCCAGGTGACTCAAGGAAAAAAAGAGAAGAGATAAAAACTAGCGGTAAGTTTAAGTTGGATCATTCCTTGGAGAACTTGCCACTGATAGATCGAAAGCTTACCAAATGGTGGCTTTATGCTTATAACAACGGCAATTTCAAATATACACCAGGTACTTATACCATGATTGGTAGAGATTGCTGGTGGAGAAGACCATCAAGCGAAGGAGGATATGGATGCACCTTCTGTTCATGGACGTCGACATTTCCTAAATGGAGGGTTGGGACACCTGAAAAATTGCTTGCCGAGGTAGATAACTGTATCAAACTTGGTATAAGAGAGATTTTTGATGACACAGGGACTTTTCCAATTGGTATTTGGCTTAAAAAATTCTGTGAAGGGATGATTGAGAGAGGTTACAACAAAAAGATTAAATTCGGCTGCAATATGAGAGCTAATGGGATTAAAGATCAGCAA
>JACREK010000066.1 GCA_016218275.1 Candidatus Gottesmanbacteria bacterium
ACTCCTTTACAAAGGATTATCCTGTCCGGAAGGAGTATATATGTCATTAACTATGGGACAACGAAAATCACTTTCCTACGAGGTCAGGAAAAGATACAGAAAAGTAGGTAAAAAAACAAAAACAAGAATTCTGGATGAGTTAACAACAAAAAACAAAACGGTATTGTAATGAGGCTGCAATCCAGTAATTAGTTACTCGAGTGTGAGGTGTTTAATTTCCTCTAATCTTCTTTGGTAATCTTTTTGGTCCAACACAAATTTTTTATAGTCATTTCGGGTAGAAAATTGAGAGAGTACTAGTGAAGGATCAACGATTTCCAGTGATTCTTTTTCCATGTAGACTTGATAAGAAGAATAAGGATAATCATCTGGTTCTTCAACTAAGTATGCAGTGACAGGATTAAGATCGATATAGCGAGAAAGGTGTACTAACTGTTCATTAGTTTCAATATGAACGGCTTTAAAATTTCCCTCAAAGACATGGCCACTTTTTCGATATTTGCGGACAAAATAATGGGCAAAACTATTAGTCAGTCTTTGGATAAACTTTTTTATACCATTTTCTTGTTCTTGACGAAGAATGAAGTGATAGTGGTTTGGCATCAAAGAAAAAGAAATTATAGTGACCAGTTGGGAATCCAATTTTATAGGAAATCTCTCTTTACTTGTGCGGAATATAGAAAATCTAGTAGGAGGATCTGGTTGCAGGTAAAATTTTACTGCTTCAAGAAAAAGTTTACACTCTCTATCTCCTCTAAATATTGGGATACCAGCAACTGAACGATTATAGATATGGTATGTTTCTCCAGTAGCTAAAATTGTTTTTCGTAACCCCATTTCGTCTAGAATACCAGTCTTTTACTGTTTCGTCAATAGCTAACAATACCGTATTGTTTTATTACACCTCGGGAAATTAGGAGTAGAGGTTGCTGTGGGTATCTACGGCGACGAAAATACATTCGTCTTCTGCAATATATTTATAGATTGCTCTTAAGTCTCCGGTAATATTGATACTTCGATAATCCAGATATTTTCCTTTTAAGGGATGGTTATTTAGAAGGGGATTATAAGGATTTTGTAAAAAAAGTTGTAATCTCGCTTGAATTTTTTTCTTTTCAGAAGACTTTAATTTAGTATACTGCTTATTAAAATTCTTGTGAAAGCGTATTTTCATATACGCGAAAAGTACTTCTTCAACTCTTTTGCCGAGGAGATTTCGGCGGAGATGTTTCTGTCTTTTTTAATGTCTGTTTCTATAGGCCCTAAGAGTCTTTCAAGCCCAGGAGACATCTGTATTTGCGAAGTAAAATAAAGTTCCCGGCTTCTGATAAACTGTTTAAGGTAAGCATTGATTATGGCACTTAGAGTTAAACCCAGCTCTTTTGCTAATTTCTGGGCGTTCTTTTTCACCTCCAAGTCTGCCTTAACATTGATAACGGTTTTCATATAACCAAAGTATATACAATGGTTAAATATTTGTCAAGTCAGCGTATTTACTTTTGACCTTTCACACCCCACGAATGTGCTAGCTTCACCTCTTCTCTTTCTTGCTTTTCTTAAGAGTTTTTTAGTAGCATTAATTTATGCTTGATAAATTTTCGGAGAGAACAAAAGGCGTCTTAGCTTTAGTTATTCTTGCTGCAGTATATGGCGGAGTAGGAGTAGTCACCCGTTATTTAAACCAATATTTTCCCATTCTGCAGCAGCTCTATCTGCGTCTATTTATTGCCTTGATACTAGGACTAATTCTTTTTAGAAAAAAACTAAGTCTTGCTAGACTTACCAAGATAAGTGGGAAAGAATGGCTTTTGATTCTTTCCCGTACTTTCGGAACTTTCGTAATAGCATCGCCTTTATGGGTGGCCGGGGCCAATATCGCCAAGCTGGCCAATGTGGGTTTTATCGACTCGCTGCCTCTTACCGCTGCCATCAGTCTCATATTGGGTCTTGAGAAATTTACGGCGAAAAAGGGATTGTTAGTTCTTCTTTCATTTATTGGAGTAGTCATTCTCTCGGTTAAAGATTTTGGGAATTTCTCAAGCTTCGGTCTTGGGGAGTTCCTGATTTTGCTTTCCGGCTTTTTCTTCGCCTATCGCAACTTTTCCAGAAGGTGGCATTCGAAACTTCTGAATGATGCGGAGATCACAATGCTGATGCTTGCTTTGGGCCTCTTAATGGTCTTTTTGACCTCAATATTTCTTGGCGAGAAAGCAGCAGTATCCAGTTGGAATGGTGAACTTCTCTTCATGCTCATTATTGGCGGTTCTATCATGATTGCCAATATTTTCCTTACCAATTACGGCTTCGCCAGGGTAAGTCCGGTTCTTGGGAATAACGTCGTCAATATGGAAGCAGCCTTTGCCATCCTCTTTGGTTTTCTATTTTACGGAGAAGTCATGAATCTACGGGAGTTGCTGGGGGGATTGTTGATTGTAGCAAGTGTAGTGAGGATGAACCGGTTGAAATAACTAATTCTTTGCCATTTTCCACACCATCTCAAAAAGCTGTTTTTATATATCTTGACAGAGTCTCATATGTACATATATAATATGTACAATGCTTGATCTGTCCCAATTTACTGAATTTGAATGGGATAAAGGAAATATAGATAAAAGCTACGAAAAACATGGTATAACTCCAAATGAAGCAGAAGAAGTTTTTTTGGACAAGAATATATTAATACTGGAAGATATAAAACATTCCAAAAGAGAAGAAAGATTTATGGCGATAGGAAAGATTGCGGCAGGGAGTGTCTTGTTTTTAGCATTTACTGTCAGAAAGGATAACATCAGAATTATTTCAGCAAGAAAGGCAAATAAGAAGGAAAGGAGGCTATATGAACAAAACATTTAAACCAATTCCGGATTTTACCAGCGAAGCAGAAGAAAGAGAATTTTGGCAAACCCATGATTCAACTGAATATGTTGACTGGTCAAAAGCCAAAAGGGGAATTAGATTTCCCAATCTCAAATTGACCACAAAACCGATTACTCTTCGTCTACCGGTAAGTATGATTGATAGATTAAAAATAGAAGCCCACAGGATGGATATTCCTTACCAGTCCCTTATCAAACAGCTTATCTATAAGGGATTAGGATTATCATCTTAACTTCTTCTCTCCGCCATCCTCCACACTATCCGGAAAAAGCTGCCTTCGAATTCCTTGACATAGTAGTAATTGTATAATATAGTATATACATGAAGGAGGTTGGGGAAGTCTTTGAATTTCAATGGGATAGAGGTAATATCGGGAAGAATAAAAAACATAAAGTAGAGGACAGAGAGAGTGAGGAGCCGTTTTTTGATGAAGATAAAATTATCCATAAAGATATTTTCCACTCAAAGAAGGAAGAAAGATTTATTCTGATAGGCAAGACAAAGAAGGGAAGATTATTATATATAGTTTTTACTAAAAGAAACAGCAAATTTCGAACAATTTCAGCCAGAGATATTAATAAAAAGGAGGTGCAGATATATGAAAAAGCCGCTTAAAATACCAAAATTTAAAAATGAAGATGAAGAAAGAGAATTCTGGTGGAATCTAGATTTATCAGAATACTTTGAATCTTCAGATTTTGAGAGAATCAGTTTTCCCAATCTCAAGCCGACTTCCCGGTCTATTTCAATCCGTATTCCTGAATACCTGATAAATCGCGTTAAAGAAAAAGCAAATGAGATAAATGTGCCTTATCAGTCTTTGATCAAGATATACATCAAAAAGGGCGTTTTCTCATAGACTTAATTTACCAGCCATCCTCCAGACCATCTCAAAAAGCTGCCTTTGCATGTTGGCAACTTTTTCGTTGTAGATCTCTACCCCAAAAATTTCTCCTTCATGCCAGTGGTAGATGGAGACTATTTCATTATAGATATCCATTTGGTGCGTAATA
>JACREK010000067.1 GCA_016218275.1 Candidatus Gottesmanbacteria bacterium
GAGTTAATTTTGCTACCGATTATCCCGGGCAAACAGAGGCGGTCGCCGAAGTATTGCGTCGGAAAGAAATAAGTGCTTTAGGTAGCACTTCTGGTAGAGTTAGTGAAAAAGGAGCTTCTTTTGTAGAAGTTTATATCGATCCCCAAACGTTAGAAATTCATGGTAAGGATAGTATAATTCAACAATTATTGCGAGATGAAACTTGTAGAAAACTCGCCATGAATACATTGACTTTTACCTCTTCCGGCAAAACAGAGATATTTCCAGTGGGAAGACAAAGAAGAAAATAAGGGTTTATAGTATGGTCAGTATGCACTAATTCTACTTTCTCCCCAGTAGAAACTTAGCCATTTCTTCTACTCTCTTTTTTTTTGCGGTCTCACAGGTACCAGTGGTGTGCCATTAGCGGTAAATAATATTTCTCCCTGAGGTGTCAATTCATCTCTTCCCAATTCTCTATATGGTCCAAGATGAAAGCATTTTTGATCGCGGCTGAGTGCTTTTGCAATTTTTTTTATCACTACTGATTCTGGGGGTTTAATTCCTTCATCCATAATATTTCAATTGTTGGAAATTATACGATTAATGGAAGTTTTTTTCAATATTTTGCAGTTTTACGGCAATATCCTAAACCTCAGCTGTTTTTTCAGCTCAACTGCTCCTGAATTAGCCTCGCAAGGGCAGCCCTTGCAAATATCAGCGTAATCTGGTAGAAGAGAAGTATGCCATCGAAGAATGAAGTAAAAATTTACAGAGAAAACACTTTTTACCATTTGTATAATCGGGGAGTGGAAAAGAGGATTATTTTTATTGACCAACAAGATTATTCTGTTTTTCTTTCTTATTTAAAAGCATATCTTCTTCCTAAAGATGAAGAGAGTCTACAAAAGAAACTTGCTGATAAAAAAACTAATTACAAGGAAAAAGATACTATTATTAAATTACTTCGTCTGAATAATTTTAGCGAAACGCTGGAATTACTCGCATATTATCTTATGCCTAATCATTTTCACTTCTTAGTTTATCAAAAAACTGCTGACGCAATTGATAAATTTATGAACTCTCTAATTACTCGTTATGTTATGTATTTCAATAGAAAGTACAAACGTGTAGGACCACTTTTCCAAGGAATCTATAAAGCAGTATCGGTCGAAACTAATGAACAACTTATTCATCTCTCGCGATATATTCATCTCCAATCATTAGCCTTGCAAGGGCAGCCCTTGCAAGGTAATCAGCCTTCTTCATATCCTAATTATCTTAATCATAATTCACAAGAGTGGGTTAAACCAGAAAAAGTTTTAACCCATTTTAAAAGCGAAGGTAGAAAATTAATTTCTGTTCACTCTATAAATTCTTATAAATCTTTCGTTGAGAGTAAAAATATCGGCGCCGAAAATATACTTAGGAATTTAACTTTGGACTAGCCTCGCAAGGGCAGCCCTTGCAAATCACTACGGCAATATCCTAAACCTCAGCTGTTTTTTAACTTCAACCACGAAGAAGGGGATAAGCGCAACTAGTCCTACCAGAAGCCAATGATTAAAATCCAATCTTTGAGTTTTGAATACAAGATTTCCCCAATTTGTCTGAGTTACCAGAATTTGCAGTATAATTGAGATAATAGCGGTTCCTACCAAATATTTATTGGTGAGAAGTCCCAAGGTGAAAAGTGATTTTCTGCTGCTTCTATTGTTGAAAGCATGTACCAACTGGGTCAGAGCAAGAGCGGCAAAGGTCATAGTCTGGGCAACCGGATAGGAAAAATTATTCAAAGCAAAAATGAAAAGAGCAAAAATAGCTGCTCCCATAATACTTCCTTCAATCGTCATATAAGCCCAGCGTTTTTTATGAAGTATGCCTTCCGCAATATCCCGGGGAGGACGTTTCATCACGTCAAACTCCGGCGGATCAACTCCCAGAGCAAGAGCCGGCAGTCCGTCAGTAACAAGGTTAATCCACAGAAGCTGGATAGGAAGAAGAGGAAGAGGAGTACCAAAGAAAACACCTGCGGCAACCACCACCACTTCCGATAAATTACAGGAGATAAGATAACGGATAAATTTTATCAAATTGGCAAAAATGACTCTACCTTCCCTGACTGCATCGACAATCGTGGCATAATTATCATCCGTAATTACTAAATCTGCTATCTCGCGGGTGATATCTGTACCTGTTTTTCCCATAGCTATCCCGATATGGGCCACGCTGAGTGCGGGTGCGTCATTTACTCCGTCTCCGCTAACAGCTATTTGCATCTCAGGCAGGCTCTTGATAGCCTCTACAATTTTCAGCTTTCCCATTGGAGATATACGGGCAAAGACATTTACCCCTTTATTTATTTTGTAAGCCAGTTCTTTTTGAGAAAGTTGGGCAATATCATTTTCCGTCAGCGATTGTTCGCTATTTTTCATAATCCCTGCCTGAAGAGCAATATTTTCTGCAGTCTCTTTATGATCTCCTGTTATCATGATAGTCCTGATTCCGGCCAGCTTTGCCGCAGAGATGGCTTCAATTACTTCCGGTCGCAATGGGTCCTGCATGCTGACAATGCCTAAATATGTAAGATTGTCTTCCGAAAGAGTATCTTTTTCAATTGCTGTTTTTACCTCTGTCTGGGAAATTTTTCTATATGCAATAGCTAGATTGCGGTATCCTTCGGCAGCCAGTTTTTGGGCAGTATCTAAGATTTCTTTTTTTTGCTTTAATGTCAAATTGCATTTTTCCACTATCACCTCAGGAGCGCCTTTGGCAGAAAGCAGATGATCTTTAGTCTGGTCAACACAGGTAACTACACTCATCATTTTGCGCTCCGAAGAAAAAGGAACCTCATATACCCTAGGTTGACTTATCTTTATCTGATCAATATTAAGACCTGCCCGGGCTGCGGCAGTAAGAAGCGCTGCCTCTGTAGTATCTCCGATAATATCAGGGTCAGACCTTGAGTTCCCTAAAGGTCTGACCCTTAATGAAGCATTGTTGGCCAAAACTCCGGTACGCAGAATTGACTCCAGAAGGGGATTGGCAAGGGGAAAGACCACTTTTTTCTTCTCATCAAAAAAGACTCCGTCAAAATTGTAGCCCTCTCCCTCAATTGCAAATTTTTGGCCTGAAAAAAGGCTAATCTTGACTACATTTATCTTATTTTGCGTCAGCGTCCCGGTTTTGTCTGTTGCTATTATTTTAACCGCTCCAAGAGTCTCAACAGACGGCAGTTTTTTCACCAGTGTTTTTTTCTGTGCCAGTCTTTTGACTCCAAGAGAAAGGACTATAGATACAACAGCCGGCAGACCTTCAGGAATTGCCGCAACAGAGAGAGATATGGAGACTAAAAGACTGTCAACAAGAGGCAGCTGCTGCAAATAATTGAGGAGAAAAATAACAGACGCAATTGCCCCAATTATATATGTAAGTGTTTTTCCTACTTTATCAAGTTCGACAGTTAAAGGAGTTTTGGTAACTTCTGCAGTTTCTAGAAAGAGGGCTATTTTTCCCATTTCCGTCTCTTTTCCGGTTGAAACGACAATTGCCTTTCCCCGGCCGGCCAAAATTTGGGTATCTTTATAAATCATATTGGTGCGATCAGCCAGAGGAAGCGGGATTTGGGGAAGGTCTTTGGGGTTTTTGGAAACAGGAATAGATTCACCTGTCAGTATACTTTCATCAACTCTTATGGAAAAAGATTCAATTACACGGGCATCTGCGGGAATTTTTGCCCCCTCTTCAAGTATGAGTACATCACCCGGCACAATTTGTGCAAATGGAAGCTTTTCAATCCTTTCGTCACGCAGGACAAGCGCGTACAAAATTTCTTTTTGTTTGAGCGATTCAAGTGTCTTTTCCGCTTGTACTTCCTGGATAAAACCGATGGTGCTGTTTAGAAGCACAATAGCCGCAATTACCAGAGCATCAAGCGTCTCTCCCAATATAAAAGAGATGACAGTAGCTGCAAGAAGAATAATTATCAAAAAATTTTTAAATTGGGCAAAGAATTTTAAAATTACAGGAGGCTTTTTTTTGGTAGGGAGAAGATTGGGACCGTATTTAGAGAGACGTTTGGAAGCCTCGTTATGTGTAAGTCCGGTGGTTGCGTCAGTTTTTAATTCTTTTATTACTGATTCGATGGGTAGTTGGTAAAACATACATTGATAAATCCAAATGACAAAATCCAAAGATACAAGTCAAATCCAAAGCTCAAAAACCAAATAAATTTGACATTTGAAATTTGGATTTTGGATTTTCTAAATGATTCCTCCCATTTTCGTCGGCAACAGAAACGAGAGGATGAAGTTGACCACGGGTGAAATAAGAGCTGTTATGGGGGAGCCGCCAAAGAAGGGAAAAATCAAGAGAATTAAAAAAATTATTCCATAGCGCTCTAGAGAGAGCCAATCATTATAATATTTCTTTGGAAGGAGTCCTGCTACCACTTTAAATCCATCCAGCGGGTGGATAGGGATGAGATTGAAGACTGCTAATACAATATTAAGTTGAATCAACATTTCAAATAACCCAATAACCCAATAACCCAATAACCCAAAAAAAGGCATGCGGATTAATATAGATAATAAAAGAGCAAATAATAAGTTACTAACAGGACCAGCAAATGCAATTAGTGCAGAATCTTTTTTGGGATTTCGGAGATTAAAAGGGTCAAAAGGTGTCGGTTTTGCCCAGCCGAAGAATATACCGGCTCCGGATAGCATGGTCATTAGTGGTAATAAAACGGTGCCTATAGGATCAATGTGAACCGTTGGATTCAATGTCAATCTTCCAGCCAGTCTCGGTGTTGGATCTCCAAAGTGATCAGCCACATATGCATGGGCAAATTCATGGATTGTAATTACAATTATGAGTATTATCCAGCCTATTAAGAAACCTATCAAATTTGTTTTCTCCTTTTAGTTCTAATTATTATAGTACTTACTATTTTAACAATTTCCTGTCCTTCTTGCATGAGATCTTTCATTCTTCTAGTGAATGTTGGATTTGTATCTGATATAAGTCTTAGCCAATAGTTAGTTTCCTTACCTTCTTTCCTAACAAGTGTATAACAATGCAGGAAATCTTTGATAGTTTCTGTGCCATCAGCTTCTTGATCGTTTGCACCCATGGATGTGGCAGAGCGGGTTATCTGATTGATTAAAATTAGATTTTGAGGTATCTTAGGAAGAGACTTCGTAAGATTTGTCACTCTTACTACAAATAGGTAAATTCTTTCATGAATGTCATGACTTTTTTCTAGCATTGGGTTATTTGCATATTTGCTTATTGGGTTATTTTCAACTTTATGATATAGTATAACACATTATTATGGCATCCCACTGCATGCATTGTCATAAAGGTAGAGGAACAGGTCACATGGTTTCTCATGCAAAGAACAGGCTAAAACGGTTTTTTCTTCCCAATTTACAGACACTGAAAGTTTTGCAAAACGGGGCTTTGGTACGCGTTATACTTTGCACCAGTTGTATCAAAAGATTGAAAAAAGACGGTCATCTGAGAAATTTTTTCCTTAAAAAATATGTTGCCGCAGAGGCTGTAGTGAAGCCGTCTCTTCCCAAGACTCCAAAGAAAGAGAAAGTTCAAAAAGAGGAAGTCAAAAAAGTGAAATTGGAAAAGAAAGAAAAGAAAGAAGAAGAAAAACCCCGCAAAACCCTCGACATCGCCTCAATCGTAGGAAAGAAAAGTTGATCTCAGCCTTTTATCCTCTTTTCTTTATAGAATTCATCAAAAGATAAAATTCCGTCGAGTTTGTAGTAATTTAGGGTAGCAAGATTGGCGCAATCCACAAAGGAGGTGCCTTTTTTGGTTTGCGCGAGGAATAGTTTCCAGGCTAGACTTTCTATGTTGGAATCTAAAATAATTAATTTATTCACCAATTCATTTAGCCTAGTGTAGAATAACTTTGCTCTTATCATTCCAAATCTTTTACTCACCACGGTCGTCGATTCCTGAGAAACTATATTTAGAACATGAAGGGTTTCTTTATATATTTTTTGAAATAATATAATGGCTTTATCGTGGCTTGCATCTTCTTTGTTTGCAAGAGCAATGAGGAAATCTGAATCAAGAAGCAAGTTCATTTTTTTCTATTTTTCTTCTCGTAAGGTTCCACATATAAGTAATAATCTATATTAGAGGATAAATCCTTCGGACCACCTTTGAGCACTCCCACAAAATCTTTCCAAGCGTCAAATTTTCTTCTTTTCTTTGTTTTTTTCTCCACAACAACTTTTGCTCCTTCGCGTATAAGTTCAGAAAAATTCATGCCGGAAGTTGCGGATAAGAGCTTGAGGTTTCGATAAAGATCCTCCGGTAAGTAAACTTGTGTTCTGATCATAGTGTCCGGATTATATGTTGTATGTCGTATGTTGTCAAGTGGCGACCACGATAAACCGTCCACTCTTTGTGCATAGACTAAGTTATTAAGTCAGGCTGAAATCCGGTCCAGATTGAATAGTCTCCTAACAGTTCCATTATAAACTTTTTTACTAGAATTTCATGCACAAAATGCACCTTTCCGCCCCGTTTTTCTAAAATATGCATTTTATCAGCAGATCCTCGGCCTTCCATAAGAACGTCCAGCGGGACTGGTTTATATTCCGGTTCCTGTGAATTTTCCTTTGGGGTTTGTTTGGTTATGATATCAAAGGCCGAGTCTGCCACTTTGTTATCTTCTGCTCCTATTAAAAAAATACCGTCATA
>JACREK010000059.1 GCA_016218275.1 Candidatus Gottesmanbacteria bacterium
AAGATCTAATTTGGCTGTTGAATAATATGAAATTATTTCTTGTGAATTCTCCCAATATGTTTTTCGATGACCGATGTATTCAGCATAAGAAGAATATTGTTCTGACAATGTTTGCAAGGCCACCCCTTGCAAATCAAGAGGATTTCTGTGAATATAACGAGACAAGTGAAGTAGTTGTTCATCTGTTTCTATAAGAACAGCTCTATACACCCCTTGGTAAAGCGGACCAACCCGTTTATGTTTTCGATTGAAATACATTGTGTACCGGGTGCCCAGTGAATTCATAAAAACGTCAATTGCATCTTCTTTATATTGTTTGACCAAAAGGTGGAAATGATTTGGCATCAGGCAATAACTAAGCAGAGAAATGGAATTATAGAAATTATTCAGGCGCAGCATTTTGAGGATTGAATCTTTCTCCTTGATCAATGTTGAGGGATTAGCAAGACACAGACGAAGTTTTACTTCATCTTTTGGTAGCAGATATTCTTTGAGATAAGAGAGGAAAACACCTATATCTTGCTGGTCTTCAAAGATTGTTCGTTTATCGACGCCGCGATTATACAGATGATAGTAGCCATTCTTAACATACAACTTTTGAGTGTTTCTGCCAGGCATGATATAACTATAGACTATCGTAGCAACATTTGCAAGGGGTGGCCTTAATGGTGTACTTTTTTAGCAGGAAAGAAAGTGATAATAAGTATTCTCTCCTGAATATGTTGGTATACTACACAAAGTGTAATTCTTTTTGTATACCTAAAACAATGATGAAAAATAAATAAATATTTGGCAAATTCAACGGTCGTGCTAGTTGACGAAAATAACGCTTAGTATATTACAGATTCTAGGGTAAGATATTTGTCAGGAAAGCCATTAGCTGTGTTTTTAATATATCAAGAAATGCTGTCACTTTTTCTTTTGGCGGCAAAATCTGCGGTAATGTTATCTTTTTCGGAGTTGGCGTAGGTGTCAAAGTAGATATGGGAGGCTGGGTGGGGAAAATTACACTGGTCGGCTGTAATACCACTGTCACATATGCAGGCGGTATGGTAGTTGGTAGTTGGTAGTTGGTAGTTGGGAGAGGAATTGCTGTCGGCGGTATAAAGACAGTCGGAATAGAAGTTGTAGTGGGAGGTGGTACATAGACAGTTGCGGTAGGAGGCGGCGGCTGGGTGGGTTGAGGCGCATTACCATAACCCGGGCATTTTTCATTACATAAATTACACCATGAATGTCGGGGTCCTCCGCACCGCTGACGATTAACTCCTTCAGGAATAGCGGCACATTGATCATCAGTGCAATAACCCCTTTGCGGCCAAGGACAAGCACCGGGATCACCTGTTCTTGCTATTTCCTCACAACAAGGATCATTAATTATGGGATCATCCTCGTGACGACTGGTATCATTAAAATCACAGCGTTTTGCATCCGGCTTGCAATGGTTTTGACAAAAATTTGGATCTTCTTCCTCTGCCCTCCCTCTTATATCCTGGTTATCCTCTGCAGTTTTATATGAAAACATGATGACAGAGAGGCTTAACAGAATCCCCCAGACCAGAAGATGCGGCAGAGGGTTAAATTTTTTGTGTTTGGAAAAAGCTGTCATTGAAGATAATTATATCAGAATTAGCGTCTAGCGTTTAGCGTCTAGTAAAAGAGATAAAAGCAGTCGAAGATATGTGGCAATTATCGCAATATTTTAAGAAAGAAATATAAATTTTGAAGATCTCTGCATTTGAGTGCGAGAGTAACAAGACATATGGAAGGAAGGTTAGGGGTACCGTCGAGCACGAGTTGCAGAGTCTGAAAAATTTCATATTTCTTTCTAATATCGACATTCGGTATCGAGACTGCTCTGATTCATTTCTCGACAACTAACGGATAGAGATGTCCCAAGACACCGACAGTTAAAAATACCACTGCCCATCTGATAGGATGCGCTCCCACTAACGGATAGGTTATCAGTATCCCCAACCCGATCCCTGACACACAATGGATAAAGGCATTATATTCCGCATGAGCTCCCAGGAACTTTAATATTTTCTGTCTGCTTTTAAAATATTTCTTCAACATAAGATTCACCCCCTTCGCTCCTCTACTTTCATTTTCCTGCAACCTTCTTCCAAAAGTCAACAAGATATTGTAGAATAACTGCACCGCCTAGATAGCTCAGTCCCCGCCAGTTGGCGGGGTAAAGTCCGAGCGAGTACTTGCTCAACTCGCGGTTTGCGAGCATAGCAAGTATTACCGCGAGTTAGTCCGCCTTTGGCGGAGTAAGGAAAAAGTTATGCCCATGTAGCTCAGTTGGCAGAGCGCAAACTTGGTAAGTTTGAGGTCTCCGGTTCGATCCCGGACGTGGGCTCCATTATAAATATTATAAATGTTATAATAACTATCTATGGCCAAAAAAGAACAACGCATCCTTATCGCTCTGGTTTGTTCTGTCTGTAAGAGCCAAAACTATATCACCAGAAAAAACAAACTCAACCAGAAAGAAAAGTTGTTGCTCAAAAAATACTGCAAGCGCTGTCGTAAGCATACAGAACACAAAGAAACGGAAAAATTGGATTAAAATAGAATAATCTTGGAATACAGAAGCGCAGCCCGCCTAAAATCGCTCCGTGAGCCGTGTACGAATAGTACTGAAAAGGCGAACGGTAAGATTAGGAGGGCAAGAGATGCAAGAAACACACCGAGCATAAAGAAACAGATAAATTAGACTGAGAGTTTGCGAAGCAATATGAAATTTTCTTGCGAAAATTTTATATGCGAGCAAACTTACTGAAATAGCCAAAGGAACTCTCATTTTTCTTTTTATACTTGGAATTCTGGCTGCATTACTGGTAGGGATAAATATCGGCAAAAATTTAGGTAAGCAGATTTCCTCTTCCCAACCACCAACTATTCCTTCTCCAACCCTTACTCTTTCTCCTACCGTCGCTTCTCCTTCTGCAACCAAAGCTCCCAAAACTACCGGCACTTCCACTTATACCGATAAAACCTGCGGCTTTTCCTTTTCCTATCCGGGTTCTTTTTTGCGCCAGAAAACAGAAAACGCCCAGTCTGTGATTTTTACCGATCCCGATGATCCAAATGCAGCAATCGCCACCACCTGCGCCGAATCAATCCCCCGCCCGCCGGTCACATCCGATAAAATTGAGGCAATTTCCTTGGGCGGAGTTGCCGCAACTCTTTACCATGACAAAAACCAGGACGGCACGCCGCGCGATGAGATAATCGTCAAAAATCCGAATAACGGTTTGGAAATTATCATCGCCGGCACAGGCGTTACCTTCCAAAAAGCCCTCTCTTCATTCAAATTTGTTCAATAATCACAGTTTCTGATATAATTCAAGAAGTCTCCAATCCCGAAAAGATTGGAATAAACTAGGGCTGTAGGTAAGTGGTATACCGAGGCTCTCCAAAAGCCCAGTCGGAGGTTCGATTCCTCCCAGCCCTGCAAGATAAAAGATAAAGATAAAAGGGACGGTCCTTCGATTCGTTGTTGTAATCTTCCAAATATTAAATAGTTTTATGTTGTTCCTTACTTTTTCTTCTTAAATACTTTTTTTGGGATAAAGTGTTAAATCTTGGTGCGCCTTCAATATCTTTATCAAAGTCATAGCTTCTTTTCAAATCTATCAAATCTTTTATACCATCCAGAAGAAATTGATGATATCTTTTTTTACCTTCTATAGTTTCTCCAATTAATCTAGTTACCTCTAGTCTGTCAAGAATGTTATATTTTGATTCACCAAATAACTCCTGATAGCTACTCCAAATATAATCCTTAGGATAGTTAGTTAATCCTGCCTCAACAGGATTGAGATGTATATATCGTGAAGCACCCAGAAAATAGCTGTCTTTATCGCAAAGCTTGCTTTTAAATCTATTTTGAAACAGAGTTCCTACCCTTTTATATTTCTTATTGAAATACATAGAATAGCTAGTCAGAAGTGAAGTCATGATTTTGGCAATTGGAGTCTTCTTGGTTTGTATCAGAAGATGAAAATGATTGGGCATGAGGACATATGAAAAAATGGTGTGATCAAAATGATTTTTATTCTTCAATTCCGCAAGTCTTTTCAAAAATTTCTCATAATCACTGTCTTCTAAGAAAATCTTCTGTTTGGCTATTCCTCTGTCAAAGATATGAAAGAAAGCATTTTCAAAAGTAATTCTCGGTCCTCGTGGCATATATCTAAACTATTGCATATCTAGATTGTCATGTCAATATATCAAAGGACCGTCCCTATAACCTATATGACCACTCTAACTTCTTGTAGAAGTTCTATAATCGATTGCAACCCCTCCGATAAAATAGAGGGATGAAAGCACATAAGAAACTGACCGCTTTAGAGCGTGATCAGATTGCTCTTTTACATACCCAAGGAATCTCAAACTCGGAGATCGCAAGAAGACTC
>JACREK010000003.1 GCA_016218275.1 Candidatus Gottesmanbacteria bacterium
ACGGTTGGCTGTGGCCCGCGGACAGGGAGATTTGTCGGAAAACAGCGAATATGCTGCAGCAAGGCAGGATCTTGCTTTTATAGATGGACGCATAGTCGAACTTGAAGCTGTTATAAATGAAGCCAAGATTATCGGCAGCCACCCCAAATCAAAAATAGATGTTGGTTGCAAAGTGACACTGCATGTAAACGGTAAAAAAGATACATTTACTATTGTCGGTGAATGGGAGGCAGATCCCGCTCAGCAAAAGATTTCCCACTCTTCACCTTTGGGAAAAGCACTCCTTGGTAAAAAAGTAGGGGAAAAAGTTGAGGTGGAAGCGCCGGTGGGAAAAATTCTTTATAAGATCCTCTCGATTGAATAATATTATCGATAATTTGTTAATTCCAACCCCGCCAACGGCGGGGTTTTGTGTTAAAATAATCTCTGTATGTTCTGGGCAGACAGAATTGCCAAAGAAATTATTTCAACCAAAAAATATAAGCCTTATTGGGTAGATGACATGTTTACCCCTTCCGGTTTTGCCCATATTGGTTCCCTCAGAGGACCATTGGTGCATGATTTGATTTATCGGGCATTGATAGATGATAAAGTTAAAGCCAGCTCGACATATATTTTTAATGATTTTGACCCGATTGACGGATTGCCGCCGGAATTGGTGAATAAATTTAAGCAATATCTGGGATTTCCTTTAAGACTTGCGCCATCTCCAGAACCCGGGTTTGACAGTTTTGCCGATTATTTTACTTCTGATTTTCAAAATGTATTAAAAAATTTAGGTGTGAGTGCAAAATTTCTCTCATCGTGGAATATGTATCATGATGGAAAATTTAATGAAGTTATAAAAATTGCTCTTTCTAATGCTCCCAAAATACAGGATATTTATCAGAAAGTCTCAGGAAGCAAGAAACGCGAAAAAGGCTGGTTACCGCTTCAGGTAATTTGTGAAAGATGCGGCAAACTTGGTACAACCCGTGTATTTGCTTGGGATGGAAAAAAAGTGGAATATAGCTGCGAACCTGAAATGGTTCTATGGGCTAAAGGTTGCGGATATAGAGGAAAAGTGAGTCCATTTGACGGAAACGGTAAGCTGCCTTGGAAAGTTGACTGGCCGGCTCATTGGAAAGTATTGGGAGTAACTATTGAAGGAGCGGGAAAAGATCATTCTTCAGCGGGAGGATCCCGCGATATTGCCAAAGAGCTTTGCAAACATGTTTTTCAATATCCAAATCCCTTTAATCTGCCTTATGAGTTTTTTCTGATAGGCGGTAAAAAAATGTCATCCTCCAAAGGTTTGGGACTTAAAGCACGCGATTTAACCAGTTTGCTGCCCGCTGCAGTTGCCAGATTTCTTTTTGTCCGCACAGACTTTCGCCAGACTATCGAATTTGATCCGCTGGAAACTTATGCCATTCCCGACTTATTTGATGAGTACGACCGCTGTTTCAGGGCATATATAAAAGGAAGCGACGAAAATTTAGCTCGGGCTTTTGAACTGTCTCAAATAGGAAAAATACCGGCAAGAAAAGACATATTTTTACCACGCTTCCGCGATGTTGCCAATTATTTACAGCTTCCCAGTGTAGATTTGCAGAAAAAATTTGCGGAAATTAAAGGAGCAAAATTAACCGCTGATGAATCTACAATTCTTCACGAAAGGCAAAATTATGCCAAAATTTGGCTTGCCGATTATGCTCCGTATGAAACAAAAATTGAGATAAAAGAAGAGGTTCCGCAGGAAGCTAAGAATTTGACCGCAGCGCAAAGAAAGTACTTGAAAGAGCTGTTAAAAGTATTGGGAAAGGTGAAAGACAGCTCCTCTTTGGAGAAGAAATTATATGAGATTGCCAAAAATTCAGGTATCTCTGCAAAAGATGCATTTGCGGCTATATATCTGCCGCTTTTAGGTAAAACCTCAGGTCCAAAAGCTGCTCCATTTCTGCTTTCTCTTGAACGCAGGACTGTCATAAAAAGATTTCAGGAGGTGACTTTGTCATCCTGAGGCCCGCAGGCCGAAGGATCCCAATCATTTTTGTAATTCTTAACGGGATTCTTCATTTCATTCAGAATGACACTGTTAGTTTTAATAAATGAAACTTTTATCTTATCTTTTTCCTCAACTTTTATCTACATATCATTCAAAAATAAATGGTGAAATAAAAGTGGTTGAATCTTTTGGAAGAAGAGCAATTTACGTTGATGGAGCGCCTCAGAGTGGAGCCGAGATTTGGCCAATGTGGGAAAAAATAATTAAAAATTTAGAATTAAAAATTAAAAATTGTTTGATATTGGGTGTAGGCGGGGGAGATGTAATTAAAATTATCAGAAAATATTATCCCGAAGCAGTAATAACGGGAGTAGAAATAGATCCAATAATGATTGATATTGCCAGAAAATATTTTAATATCAAATCTTCTGATAAATTAAAAATTATCCATGCAGATGCTTTTGCCTGGATTAAACTCGAGAAGAAGAAATTCGATCTTATTATTTTTGATTTGTATTTAGGCAAGTTCAACCCGCCAAACGCGCGTACAATTTCTTTTTTAGATGATCTGAAGAAGTTATCAAATGACAGGGGTTTTATTCTTTACAACGCCCATTACCAGAATGATGAGGAAGAGTACGAAAGATTATTGAAAGATTGTCACATAGTATTTCGTCACGCAGAATTATTACTTTCATCTCCATACAGCAGAATACTTAGCCTTCGATGAACTTTGTCATTGCGAACCAAAGGTGAAGCAATCTTTATTATTTGTAAAGATTGCCGCGTCGCTTCGCTCCTCGCAATGACACAAGGTAACAAAGATGGTAAAATTAAAGTCTCATGTTTAAATTTTTGCGCAGATTTCTGGATGCCAACGAAAAAGAGTTAACCAAAATCCGGTCCGCAGTTGAGAAAATTAACTCTCTTGAAGAAACAGTAAAAAAGCTTTCCGATGGAAAGTTTGCGGAAAAAACCGCAGAATTTAAAGAAAGACTGACAAGCGGACAGACTCTTGACGATTTTTTACCGGAAGCTTTTGCACTAGTCCGAGAAGCGGCCAAGCGCAGCATCGGGGAGCGTCATTTCGATGTACAGCTGATAGCGGCGCTAGTTCTTCACAGAGGAGCAGTAGCAGAACAAAAAACCGGAGAAGGAAAAACACTTTCGGCTATTCCTGCTCTATACCTCAATGCTTTAACCGGACGCGGCGCCCATCTGGTTACCGTAAACGATTATTTGGCCCGGCGGGACTGCGGTTGGATGGGTCCGATTTTTCATCTTCTGGGACTTAAAACTGCTTCAATCATTAATGATCAGTCGTTTCTCTATGATCCAAAATATTTGGATAAATCTGTTTCCGATTGGAGACTGGTTCATCTTCGTCCAATTACCCGGAGAGAAGCTTATGAGGCAGACATTACTTATGGAATCAATAGTGAATTCGGATTTGATTATTTACGGGATAACATGGTTTCGGAAAGTACTCAGATGGTGCAAAGAGGATTTCACTTCGCAATTGTGGATGAGGTTGACTCCGTATTGATAGATGAGGCGAGAACTCCGCATATCATTTCCGCTCCGGATACAGAACCTACCCAAAAATATTACGAGTACGCCAAACTTATAGAAAAATTGAATAAAGATATCGATTACAGCATTGATGAAAAACTTCGCACGGCACATCTTTCCGAGCATGGCGTATTAAAAGTAGAAAAGATGCTGGGAGTAGATAACCTGTATGAAAAAGATTTTGCCGCAGTACATCATATTGAGGCAGCTTTGAAATCAAGGACACTGTTTATAAGAGACAAAGATTATGTAGTGAAAGACGGACAAGTAATCATAGTTGATGAATTTACCGGAAGACTGCTTGTTGGAAGACGTTTCTCGGAAGGGCTTCATCAGGCTATTGAAGCCAAAGAAGGAGTTCCCATCCAGCAGGAATCCAGAACTCTTGCAACCGTATCTTTGCAGAATTACTTCAGGATGTATGAAAAGCTTGCCGGTATGACAGGAACAGCCGCCACGGAAGCTGAGGAACTCCATAAAATTTATAAGCTGGATGTTGTCATGATTCCGACCAATAAACCCATGGTTAGAACGGATAATCCCGATTTAGTCTATAAGACTATGAGAGCAAAATTAACCGCTATCGCTTCCGAAATTGAAGCGTGTTACAAGAAAGGTCAGCCGGTTTTGGTGGGTACTACTTCAATTGAGAAAAATGAGATATTGTCTGAAGTCTTGCGGCGAAAAGGTGTTCCTCATGAACTTCTCAATGCCAAAAACCATGAAAGAGAAGCGACGATTATCGCCAATGCAGGAAAAAAGGGAAGCGTGACGGTAGCTACCAATCTGGCTGGACGTGGTGTAGATATTATACTTGGAGGGGCCCCTCCAAGTAAATCCCAAATCCCAAATCCCAAATCCCAAAAAGAAGAGGAAAAGTTATTAGAGGAATGGAGAAAAGCACACGATGAAGTAGTTAGACTTGGTGGGTTACATGTAATCGGAACCGAAAGACACGAATCAAGAAGGATAGACAACCAGCTTCGGGGAAGAGCCGGACGTCAAGGTGATCCGGGAAGTTCCCGATTTTTTGTAGCTCTTGACGATGAGATAATGCGCCTTTTTGGCGGTGAACAGGTAGCAAAATTGATGACTGTTTTTAAACTGCCGGAAGATGTCCCACTTGAGCATGCGATGGTTTCAAGAGCTATAGAGCAAGCTCAAGTGAAGGTAGAAGGTTTTCATTTCGACTCGCGTAAACATCTGGTTGAATACGACGATGTACTCAATAAGCAAAGAGAAATTGTTTATAAACTTCGCCGGCAAATTGTGGTGGGAGAGGATTTGAAAAATATGATATTGGAGAAATTAGAGAATCAACTCCACAATTTAGTCAATCTTTATGCTGAGGGTGGAATTGTCGGCAGCGAAAAAGAAAAAATAATGCAGGAATTTATATCCATTATTCCATTTGAACCCAATTCGCAAAAACAGATTTTTTCCCAGATGACGGAGATGAAAAATGCCGAACAGATCTCAGATTTTCTTATCAAGGTGATAAAAGATACATACGAGCAGAAAGAGAAATCATTAGGAAACGAAATCATGCGGCAGATTGAAAAATGGGCAGCGCTTTCGGTAGTTGATAATCTTTGGATGGATCATCTTGACGCAATTGATGATTTGCGCGAAGGAATTGGTCTTCGGGGATACGGACAGCTGGATCCGCTGGTAGAATATAAAAACGAAGCTTTCTCCATGTTTGAAAGGTTGATTGCCGCAGTCGATTATGAGATAGCCCATCGG
>JACREK010000060.1 GCA_016218275.1 Candidatus Gottesmanbacteria bacterium
AAGAGTATAATATAATGTATAGCAGGCCAGGGTGGCGGAACTGGTAGATTATTTGCTGGAGTGGCGGAACTGGTAGACCTGCCCGACGTGCCTATCGCCCCGATGCTGGAATTGGCAGACAGGTACGCTTTAGGAGCGTATGCCGTAAGGCGTGGGGGTTCAAGTCCTCCTCGGGGCACTTTGGCAGGCGGGCGCGCATGGTTTAGGACCATGTGGGATAACACTTTGAGGTTCGATTCCTCTCTCCCGCACAAACAAATGGGGGTTTCCCGCAATTCTTTCCAAATTGAAAATTTGGAATTAGAATGCGGGATCCCGAAGTTCTAAGCTTTGCTATAGCAAAGCAAGATACTTCGTGGACAAGTCCTCCTCGGGGCACTTTGGCAGGCGGGCGCGCATGGTTTAGGACCATGTATTGTGTTATAATTAATTTATGACAAAACAGGACGCGCTTAAAAATTGGAAAGAAAGTGCGGCTGATGCCATGGATACGGCCGAGAAGCTTTTCGCTGATAAAAAATATCACCATTCTCTTTTTTTTCTTCACTTAGCAATAGAAAAATTACTCAAGGCTCTTCATCAAAAAAGGAGAAACGAACCGGCACCACCAATCCATAATTTAGCCCGCCTGGCAGATCTCTGCAAATTAGGCCTTGATGAACAAACAGAAAGAGAATTAAAAGAAATTTCTTCCTTCAGTGTTTCTGCTCGATATGACGATTACAAATTTAGTTTCTATAAAAAGGCTACCCGTAACTATGCCTCACGATGGTTAGTTATAGGAAAAAGCCTACATCAAAAATTTTTATCACTTATATGAAAGATATCCTTTCAAAAACTAAATTATTTGTTAAAAAAGTTCAGGCATCCGGTATAAAGGTGAATCATGCTTTTCTTTTTGGCTCTTACGCAAAAGGGAAAGCTAAATCTTATAGTGATATTGATGTTTGTATTGTCTCACCCAATCTGGGACATGATTTTATAGAAGAAATGGTAAAACTAAATACAATCTCTCATAGAGTTGATTCCCGTATAGAAGCAATACCTTTTAACGAAGAGAGACTAAATGACCCTTATGATCCGTTAGCTTTTGAAATCCGCAAAAATTCTATAAGTTTAAAGTGATCTTTTAAAAGAATCGCACCTTAAAATTTGATCGCAAATTTTAAGGTATAAACACAAAATGTTTTTTATATGGAGAAAGTACTTGCAAGAAGATTTGGGAGCGGGTGATTTTCTATTTGATTCATAAAAAAGCGCACTTTCCAGCCCCAACTAGATGATGGCGGTGCATAAATAGGTGCAATTTTTTCCGGTGTATTAAAGCCTTTGTCGAAATAGTTATTTTTTAATGTTTTTGAAACAATATATATAGCTTCTTTATAATCCTTAAAATAGGTTACTCCATTGTTCCAGCCCCAACAGTTGGAAGAGCCGCCGGGAATATGTTTACAAAAAGTTGATTCAACCCCGGCTATAGCTACAATCAGCGACCAAGGGATATTATGTTCATCGGCTGTTTTTACTATATATTCGGCATAAGGAGTCAAGGCCGAGTTATGCTTGGTCAAATAATCCCGAACTTTTATCGCCCGGTTATCTGCCCGGTTATCTTTCTTAGGCTTATTGACTTTGTTTTTCAATGAAGCGGAAGCATCGGTGATACTCTCCGAGGCTATAGCCGGAGTTTTGGAAAAGAAAGCTGCAAAAACCAATATGGCAGCTATTTGGGCAAAAAATTTCATATATTTATGGGCAGCGGGATTTATGGACACAAGTTTCGCGAAATAACCTCCATGTCATTGCGAGGAGAGATCCCTCACTGTCATTGCGAGCGAAGCGAAGCAATCTCTAATGACAGTTCGGGACAAGCTCCGCAATCTCTATTGATAGAGATCGCCACGGTCGCTTCGCTCCCTCGCGATGACAGATAACGCGAAACTCGTGATGGATAAAAATATCTGATGATATTTTCACCATATGTAGGAGTAAGACTCTCCGCCAGCTGGCGTATCGTCAACTCCTACATAAAAATCCTAAAGCCATCTCTCGATGAATCTCGAGATAACCTTAGGATCTAAGGAGGTACTATATCATAATATTATAGGCTTGTCAAGAGGCAGGGATATTTTTCTCGATGTCCCGAATTTTACTGATAAAAAAATTAACAGCATACGACCAGTTTCCTCTGCTCGATGGAGTCCAACGATCTTCTACCAGAGTTGCATTAGTCAATCCATTTTTTATATAGGCTTCTTTTACAGTTTTCGTCACTTGGGCAATTGCTTCCGGAAATGAGGAAAATTTAGTCACTTTACTGCCGTAGATGCCAAACCCCCAGCAATTAAAAGAGTCAACCGGAATATTCTTGCAGCCTCCCGATTCCTGCATAGCGATGGCCGGCAAAAGAGCATAATCCATACCATTAAGATCTGCCTGTTTGACAATATCCTCTATATGGTCGGAAAGCGGAGATTTATAGATTTGGAAAAATTTTTGTAAGGTTATAATTCTTATATCCTGTTGTGGAGAGATATTGATAGGAAGATATGGTGAAGGAGTTATATAAAAGTTGACACTTTTTGCCTCTACCACTGAATTCATATTTAGCTCTAAATTATCTTTTTTATACATGGATAAACCTACAAAAGATCCAATCAACACAGAACTCGTGGCAGTTGTCCACAGGGCAAGAAGGACAAGTAGTCTCATTTTACAGCATAGGATGCCACAATAGAGGTCAACTGTCAAGAGATCTTGGCAAAACGTCTACGTCTGACCCACGCGTTCGAGGTAAACACCTGTTTCCGGGTCAATTGCGATAGTATCGCCTTTTTTTATAAAAAGAGGAACAGTTATCTGTACTCCTGTTTCTATGGTGACTACTTTTTTGGCGCCGGAGACAGTATTGCCTTTTACCGCTTCATCGCTGGCTGTGACTTTGATTCTTACTTTCTTGGGGAATCGCATGCCGACAGCCGCATCTTCATGGATCAATATCTGGTAGATCTCCCCTTCCTTGATAAAGTTGGCAAAATTGCCGACAATATTTTTATCAACTGCCAATTGCTCAAAATTTCCTTTGTCCATGAAGAAAAATTCATCTCCCGTTTTATACAGATATTGCATTTCGAAGACGTTTATGGGTATCTCTTCCACAGATTCTCCAGATTTATAGGTGAATTCCTGCACTTTTCCGCTTTTTAAGCTTTTGAGTTTGGTGCGTATAAAAGCAGAACCTTTGCCGGGATTGACATGCTGGAACTCCACAATCTGATGCGGTTCGTCTTTAAATTCGATAAACATCCCCTTTTCAAACTGAGAAGTAGTGATTTTAGCCATTTTAATAGGTTAAATTATGCCATATTTTATGATTGTCGACAATAATGGTTTATGGAGTAAACTCGCTTAGAGGAAAAAATAAAGTATCTGCAACGTTGGTGGTATCGGCAAAAAGCATGACTAATCTGTCAATTCCTACTGCAATTCCTGAGCATTTCGGCATGCCGGCCTTTAAAGCTTCCAGAAAATCTTCATCCGGAAAAACTGATGTTTTTCCTTTTATTTTGCGAATCTTTTGCTCCTCGGCAAATCGTTTTTTCTGCTCATTATAATCAGTCAATTCCGTGTAGCAATCACCCAGCTCAAGTCCGGCAATATAAAATTCAAATCTTTCGGCAAGCCTGGGATCAGTTTCCTTGATCTTTGAAAGAGCAGCCATAGGGCGGGGATAATCGTAGATAATGGTCGGTTTTCCATGCGTACCCAGATGCGGCTCCACTTCATTCAGAAAAATCTGGTTAAAAATTTCTTCCCAAGAATTCTTCTTTTCAACACGGTAACCTTTTTCTTTGGCAACTTGGGCTACTTTTTCCTTCGAAAACATCTCGCCGGACTTATTGGTTATTTCATCAAAAGAAATGTGGGCATATTTCTGTAAAGCTTCAGGTACCGATATCCGCTCCCACGGCGAAGAAAGATCAATAGAATTACCCTGATATTTGATCATCTTGTCATCCTGAACTTGTTTCAGGATCTTTTTTCTTTTGGTATTAGATGCTGAACTAAATTCAGCATGACGGAAAATAGATTCATAGATATGCAATATCAATCGCTCACAATCTCTCATTACATCTTTATAATCCGCTCCTACTCTATACCACTCGAGAATAGTAAATTCCGGATTATGCAGATTGCTTCCGGTTTCGGTATTGCGAAAAGATTTGGTTATCTCGAAACAATTGCCGATACCCGCAACGAGTAACTTTTTAATGGAAGCTTCAGGCGAGGTAGCCAAAAACATGCGTCTTTTTTTCCTTTGGCGGTCCAAAAGATGAGTTTCAAAAACCTCAAGATATGACTCGGGAACAACAGAAGGCAAAAGAAGTGGGGTTTCAACCTCATGGAATTTTTCTCTAAAGAAAAATTCGCGGATTGATTGAATAATTTTTTCCCGGATAAAAAACTTTTGCCAAAGCTTTGGATTCTTTTTTAATTTCTGCCAAGTTTGCATAAAAATGGTGAAGAGTGCCCCTACACCTTGCCCCTACACCTTCCAGGTGTACTAGCTTGACACATTCCTTAAATTCTTTAATCAAATATCAAATGTTTTATTTGTGCCAACCTTTTCGAATAATCCGATTGGTCATAAACAAATCTCCTGTATGTGTCTGCTGATTTAAAATGGGCCAGAACCATGTCTTTATCACATATATTGTCTTTTACGTGTCTTAAATATTCCGGGAAAGATGACCACTGATAACTATTCAAATCCTCTTCTTTTATCAAATACGAAGTCACAGGATTTAGATGTATATACCGAGATACATGAAGTAATTGCTCCTCATCTTCTATTCTTACAGCTTTAAATGTGCCCTGGAAAAGAGGCCCGACTCTCTTGTGCTTGGTATTGAAATATCGCGTATAGCTGTTGGCGAAGTTACTTAGGAACTTTGTGATTCCACCCTCTTTCTTTTGTTTTAATAGAAAATGGAAATGGTTAGGCATAAAACAGAAACAAATTACTGTTGCCAGTTTCATCCCCTGTTTCTTTAAATTTATAAAAAATTCTTCTCTTTCTTTTTTGTTTAGTTGTAATGCCTTGGCGAGTCTAAGAGGTGGATCTTCGTATTGATAAAAATCAACAGTAAGCAATGCCCTTTCATATTCCCTCTTATCAAGAAATGTTGGCCTCTTTTCTATTCCTCGATTAAATACATGATATATTTGATCTGCAGCAAAAACTAAATTTCTCATTTATCTGATAATAATCTACTTTCCAATCAGGTGTCAAGCTGGTACACTTTCCAGGTGGGAGGGTACATTGTGAGCCGCAGAGGTCTCGAACCTCTAACCGTCTCCTTAAGAGGGAGATGCTCTACCAGTTGAGCTAGCGGCCCTTCGTCCCGAGCGAAGCGAGGGGCTCAGGGGCAGAGAACTGCCCCAGATATTAAATCAAGTTTCTTTTTTCTCGACCATCCCTTAATTTCTAATTCTCGTTTTAATGCTGTACTTTTGTCATTCACTATCTCTTTATAAGCTAATTCGACTGGTCTTCTTACACGTATAAACTTTGATCCTAATCTATCATCTGAATTATGTTCAGTTAATCTTCGCTGTAAGTTTTGTGTGATACCAGTATATAAATATCCATCACTGCATTTAACTATATAAATATACCATTTCATCATCTTATTTTTAAATTGAGTTAAGATGCGCTTGTGCCGAGGAGCATAAGCGACGAGGCGCGCTCGGGGTGATTTGAACACCCAACCACTTGTTCCGAAGACAAGTGCTCTGTCCAGTTGAGCTACGAGCGCTTTATACCTTAAATTTTGGAAACAAAATTTAAGGTACTATCCAGTTGAGCTACAGGCGCATCACGAGTCAATTATATCATCTTTTGGAGACAATATTACCGTAGGCAAAAAATTAATTATTTAGGACTTACGCATTTATTCTTCGAGCCTCTCGGCGAGAAGTCTCGAGGTAAACTCCGCGAGAAGTCTTGCGATAGTTCTCTCCGCCAGCTGGCGGATCGAACAATAAAGAAGTGCGTAAGTCCTGTTTTTAACAATGTAAACCCATGCGGATGGGGATTATCATTATTGAATCTAAAAAAATACTGCTCGAAAATAATCCTCCAATCCTTGAGCGTTTGGATAAGTTTATCTATAACTGGGTTGGAAAGGACGAAACGATAGTTCACTAAAAATAATTTTTTTGATATAATAATTTTATGGGAGAAATTATTGAATTGGAAGAAGAAGAAATAGAAAAAATGAGGGAAAGAAGCAGAATCAAAAAATTTTTGGGAGGAATTCCTGGAATAGGTCGGATTGTAGGCGCAATTACTCCTTTCGAGCCCACTATTGAAGCTGCGCAAAAAATTCATAGCGTAGGTGGTACTATATTAGCAAGAGGCGATAGTCCCCAGAGAGGTGTGGTTTTGCCTCCAAACGACTCTAAATAATAATATCTCTATTCCAATCTTAATTTAATATCCATAATGAATAATAAATTTATCAGAAATTTTGCCATTGTGGCACACATCGACCATGGTAAGTCGACTCTGGCTGATAGGTTACTCGAGGCCACCGGAACGATTGAGCCGAGGTTGATGAAGGAACAAATCCTTGACAGTAATCCTATCGAGAGGGAGCGCGGTATAACGATTAAGCTGGCACCGGTAAGGATGAAGTTTACTCTTGATTCCTCCACCATCGGGAGAGTGCGGTTGCACACTCCCGAGGTGTCTTTATCGCACTCTGAATATATTTTAAACTTGATTGATACTCCAGGACATGTAGATTTTTCCTACGAAGTTTCCCGTTCTCTTTCCGCTTGTGAAGGGATACTTCTGGTGGTTGATGCCACACAAGGCATACAGGCGCAGACGTTGGCTCACATGAGACTGATTAAAGATACCAAGCTGAAGGTTATTCCTATTATAAACAAAATTGATCTGCCGGCGGCAAAAATTGCCGAAGTTAAAAAATCGCTGCAGGAAACATTCGGTTTTGCCGATAGTGAATTTATCGAAATTTCGGCAAAATTTGGAGTGAATATAGATAAAGTGCTTGAAGCAATCATATTGCGCATACCGGCACCGGTTTCTGATTCGGCTACGCCTGCCTCCGGATTAGTGTTTTCTTCTGTCTATGATTTGCATAAAGGAGTGGTTATTTATGTCAGAGTGTTTGACAAAGAAATTACAAAGGCACCGCTTAAACTTTATGCCTCAAATACGATTTTTAACCCCATCGAGTTAGGTTTTTTTACTCCGGGGATGCAACCTTCCAAATCAATTGCCGCAGGCGAAGTAGGCTATATAGCAACTGGCCTTAAAGATCTTAGCCTTGCCAAAGTCGGCGACACAGTAGGTTTTGCCAGTGAAAAATTTGTACCTTTGCCCGGATACAGGGAGCCTAAGCCAATGGTTTTTTTAAGCTTATATCCGGTAGACAATGATAATTTTCTTCTTCTTCGGCAGTCGTTGGAAAAACTTCATTTATCTGATTCATCTTTCACTTATTCACTACACTCCTCTGCCGCCCTTGGTAAAGGTTATCTTTGCGGATTTTTGGGACTTCTGCATGCGGATATTGTACGTGAGAGATTAAATCGGGAATTTGGAGTTGAAGTGATTGCTACCGCTCCATCGGTTGAATATAAAATTAAAATGACGGAAGGAAGCAGCCGGACTATTCATTCTCCTGAAGATTTTCCTGATCCATCTCTTATTAGTGAAATTGCAGAGCCAGTGATGTATACCACCGTTTATACTCCAAAATCAACAGTTGGAGCAATGATGCAGCTTTGCCAGGAAAAAAGAGGAGAATTGGTTAATCTGCAATATCTGAGCAATCAGGCGGTTTTTACGTATCTATTGCCTCTTTCCGAGATTATATTGGACTTTTTTGACAGGCTTAAATCCGCTTCCTCAGGCTTTGCCAGTCTTGACTATGAGCTTTTTGAATATAGAAAAGTTGATGCGGTGAAGTTGGATATAATACTTAATCATGATAAAGTCGATGCTTTTTCCCAGATAGTAGTCAGGGAAAATGCGAGGGTTATTGCCGAGAAACTTGTTACTGCCCTGAAAGACCTCATACCCAGACACCAATTTGAAATTCCCGTCCAGGCTGCCATTTCCGGACAAATCATAGCCAGAGCAGATATCAAGGCTTTCCGCAAAGACGTAACCCAGAAGCTTTATGGAGGTGACAGAACCAGAAAAGATAAACTATTGGAAGCGCAAAAAAAGGGAAAAAAGAGACTGCGGCAATTTGGAAAAGTGGAGATCCCCCA
>JACREK010000062.1 GCA_016218275.1 Candidatus Gottesmanbacteria bacterium
AGACCAAGCAGTTGCCGGAGTGAAAGTAATAAAAGGCAGAATCGCCCGAGGCGACCAAGTAAAAATTATGCGAAAAGACGAAGAAGTAGGCAGGACTAGAATTAAGTCTCTGCGACATAAAAAAGAAGATATTACCAAAAGTGAACAAGGATCAGAAGCAGGTGTAATGTTGTTCCAAGATATTGAAATCTTGACAGGTGATAGTATAATATCTATAGGCTAATTTTACCCCGATTTAATCGGGGTTTTATAAGAGCCTGTTTGGAAAGTATGTTTTGTAGCGAAATTTCAGCAGTTTGAGCGAAACAAGGAACTACGACGAAGGTGTATCCGAGGCTGGATACATCAAGGAGGAGTGACGCAGTTGTAGCCAAAATGATGAAATTGCAGTAAAAAGAGACTTTTCAAACAGGCTCTAAAAATAGCAGCAATAAAAAAATATGACAAATATATCATCAGATTTAATCAATCAGACACGTGCTCTATTTGACCAGTCTCAGGGAGTTCTTATAGTCTTGGGCAAGAATCCTTCTTATGATGCCGTGGCTTGCGGACTTGCTTTATATCTAGCTGCATCAGCCCGCGGCAAAAAAGCCACCATTGTCAGCCCCAACCCAATGACTGTAGAATTCAGTCATCTGATAGGCGTGGATAAAATAAGCAACAGCCTTGGCAATGTAGGCAACGGTAACAATCTGGTTATTTCTTTTCCTTATCAAGAAGGTTCTATAGAAAAAGTCAGCTATAATATCGAAAATGACACTTTCAATTTGGTGATTGAACCTCGAGAAGGATATCCCAATATTACCCCTGAAATGATGAAATATTCATATAGCGGAAGCGAGACTGACCTTGTCCTTTCAATTGGCGCACAGAATCTCTCGGATTTTGATAATATTTACCAAAATAACCCAACATTATTTACAGGTAAACCTTTAGTAAATATTGACATAAATAGTCAAAACCAGAGATTTGGCAAGATAAATCTTATTGACCCCGATGTTTCTTCTATCTCTGAACTTCTGGTAAATCTTTTTTCAGCGCTTGGCATTACACTGGATTCTGATATAGCCAGTAATTTGTTTGCCGGAATCGTCTCTGGCAGCAATAATTTCAATTCAAACACAACTGCTTCGACTTTTGAGAATGCGGCAATTTGCCTTAAAAACGGGGCAAAGAAAATTGAACAAACAGATACTTACTCTCCAGCTTCAATTCCAACATTTAGAGAAACTCCTAAAACTCAAGTTCCGCCGCAATCTGCTCAAATAACTCCGTCTTCATTTACACGACAACCTGTGGGTGTCAAAAATCAGCCTCAACGCATCAATAAACCTTTTCAACCTGCTGTCCAAAAACACCCCTCTACGGATGCTCCGCCGGATTGGCTGAAACCAAAAATCTACAAAGGCTCAACCCTCCTGTAAATACGTAGCCGTTCAGGAATAGTTAAAGGAATTTATTCTTCGAGCGTAAGCGAGAAGTTTTCAGCGCTTTTAGTTCTCGGCTTTCAGCCTCGAACAATAAAATTTTGTCAAATCCTGAACGATTACGTAAATACCCATTGAGATTTTTAACAACTTACTGTATAATGATTCATCTTCGAATTTAAAAATATTAATTTTTTATATGACCCTTCCCGCAGGTGACAAGAAAAAAATCATAAAAGATTTTGCCATAAAAAACGGTGATACCGGAAGTCCAGAAGTCCAAGTAGCGCTTCTTACTTATAAAATAGATAAATTAGTTGGACATCTGAAATCCAATCCTAAAGATGATCATTCCAGACGCGGACTTCTGGGAGTAGTTTCCAAAAGAAGAAGACTATTGACTTATATGCAGAAAAAAGCACAAGATAGATATAAGGAAATCATTAAAAAATTAAAATTAACAAAGTGACCCCGATTGGCGGGGTCATGCCGAATTTATTTCGGCATCCCCATGGGATCCTGAAACAAGTTCAGGATGACAGAACTAACGAATGAAAATTATCTCCAAATCAGTAGAGATTGGCGGAAGAACTCTCACTCTTGAAACGGGTCGATTCGCCGAACAAGCAACTTCTGCGGTTGTAGCCCGCTATGGCGATACGATGGTAATTTCTACCGTGGTGGCATCAGCTCAAGATTCAAAGCTTGATTATTTTCCTCTATCGGTTGAATACGTTGAAAGACTTTATGCCGGAGGAAGAATAAAAGGCAGCCGTTGGGTCAAACGTGAAGGAAGACCGTCTGATGATGCCATACTTAAAGGAAGACTGATTGATCGTTCTATTCGCCCGCTTTTTGATAAGGACTACCATCATGATGTACAGGTAATAATTACTGTTCTTTCAGTTGACGGCGAAAACGAACCAGATATTCTTGGAATTATCGCTACATCTGCCGCTTTATCCATCTCTCCTCTTCCTTGGAATGGTCCACTTGGAGCAGTACGGGTGGGCTTTGTCCCCCCAAAAAATGGAAATAAAGGTTATTTTGCCAATCCCGGAAGTCGGGAAGTTGAGTTTTCGGAAATGGACTTAATTGTCTCTGCAACGGATAAAAAAGTAGTTATGCTTGAAGCAGGTGTCAACGAGCTTTCCGAATCAATTGTTTTTGATGGAATTAAATTTGCCAAAGAAGAAATAGGAAAAATAATAAATTGCATCAATGAATTGACCAAAGAAGCCGGCAGGAAAAAAATTGAGGTTGAAAAAGATGAGGAACATGAGAAACTTATGAAACTTCTTGCAGGCAGTTATAAAGAAGAAATCGGAAACAGTATTCTTGCCCGTGTATCGAAAGAACAAGAAGGCGATGAACTCATTGTACTTGCGGAAACTATTGCCGACAAATATGAAGGCAAATATGAGAAAAAGAATATTGATAAGGCTCTCGATTCTTTATTTAAGCAAAGAATAAGGGACGATATCCTCCAAAAAGGAAAACGCGCTGACGGAAGAGATAGTAAAACTATCCGACCAATTGAGGCGGAAGTGGGAATATTACCGCGGACTCACGGTTCAGCTATGTTCAGACGGGGTCAAACTCAGGTTCTGACTGTAGCTACACTCGGTTCACCGTCCCTTGAACAATTGATAGAAAGCCCTGAAGGAGAAACAGCCAAAAGATACATGCATCATTATAGTATGCCTCCTTATTCTGTAGGAGAAACAGGCAGAGTTGGTTTTCCCAGCAGGCGTGAAGTAGGTCATGGCGCTTTGGCTGAACGGGCACTTCTTCCGGTAATTCCACCTCAGGATAAATTTCCTTACACTATTAGACTTGTATCAGAAGTGATGTCTTCCAATGGATCAACATCTATGGCTTCCACCTGCGGCTCGACGCTGGCTCTTATGGATGCAGGAGTGCCTATAAAAAATCCGGTTACCGGAATTGCCATAGGCCTTGTAACTGACAAGGACAGGTATGTGCTTCTTTCAGATATTATAGGTATTGAAGATTTTTGTGGCGATATGGACTTCAAAGTGGCAGGTACTAAAGATGGAATTACTGCTATACAGATGGATGTAAAAACTGATGGATTGACGGATAAAATGATTGAGGAGACCCTCGAAAGAGCCCTTGTTGGACGCTTATTTATATTGGAAAAAATGCTTTCAGTACTTCCTTCTTCAAGAACAACCCTTTCTCAATATGCACCAAGAGTTTCAATACTTACTGTTCCACAAGACAAAATTGGTGAAGTTATTGGTCCGGGTGGAAAAGTTATCCGCCAAATTATAACCGAAACAGGCTGTGAAATAAATGTTGATGATGATGGAAAAGTCACTATTTCCGGAACAGATCCCCAAAAAGTGGACGTAGCCAATAAATGGATAGCTGGGATCATAAAAGAGGTCCAACCGGAAGAAGTTTATAGAGGAATAGTCAAGCGCATCTTGCCTTTTGGGGCATTTGTAGAAATATTGCCGGGTAAAGAAGGCATGGTGCATGTTTCTCAAATGTCAACTGAATTTGTCTCCGACCCTTCAACTGTAGTAACAATTGGACAACAAGTAACGGTAAGAGTAATAGAAGTTGACCTACAAGGAAGAATAAACCTTTCGATGCTTTTTGGAGAAGATGCCAAAAAACGCCCACCCCAGGCGCGTCCGCCC
>JACREK010000063.1 GCA_016218275.1 Candidatus Gottesmanbacteria bacterium
CCACGTTAGTGGATGAGTGGAGAGATCTTCCAACTGATAAAAACTGTACTGATTAGTTAATCTAGATCTTCATCGTGGAAGATCCCTCGACTACGCTCGGGATGACAGTAGTAATCTATATACAAACTGCAGGTGGGTCAGCCCAAAATTTGACTACCTGCAGTTTCGCAAAATAATTGATTCGTATTGTCAGTTCTTCTACTAAAATGGATAGTACCTAAAAAAATTAACTATCTATTTTTCTGACCTGTTTTTTTAGTTGAGGCAAATCTTCGGTAATAGTTCTCCAAAGAATTGCTTCATCTACTCCAAAATACTCATGAATCACTTTGCTTCTTGTACCGATTATTTCTTTCCAAGGGACGTCCATGTGCTTTAGACGAACTTTTGCCGGTATATGTTTAGCCGCTTCTCCGATAATCTCGATATTTCTTACCACCGCATCGATTGTTCTAGCGTCATTTTTAAATTCATCAAAGATCATTCCTCTTGTATAAGACTCAATTTTACGGATTGCTTCTTTTATATCGTCAAGATAAAGTTTGACCTGCCTGCCGGCAGGCAGGTTTGGACGATTAGACATAAATCACTTGCTGTAGAATTTCGCTTTTTACAGCATTTTTAATTGCGTTTTTAGTCACAAGATCAACTTTTCTGTGAAGTATACTGGATAGCCGTTCTTCCAATCTGATAAATGTAAAAAAACCCGGAGGAGAAGAAAAGTCTACTAAAATATCTACATCGCTTTCTGGTTTTGCCTTACCTTGGACAACAGATCCAAAAATACCAATTCCTTCTACAGAAAAGTCTTTTTGAAGGTTTGGAAGATGATATTTCAACTGCTCCATAATTGTATCGAAATTTTGTTTCACATTCATTCCCTTCGTTCCTCAGGGTAAACCTTTCAGTCATTCAGTGTAAACATGCCTGTATGATAACATAGGTTTATGATAATTGCTACCTAGTGTGGGTGGGTCAACCTAAAATTGAAAGAATATGATATACTTCCTCACATGAAAAATTGGCTTGTCAATCTTTTCAAAACCTATTTTGTCGGCTATTTTCCCTATGTTGTCGTATTCCTTGCCTCCCTCTATAACAGTGCAGATTCGGATCTTGGCTGGCACTTAAAATATGGAGAATATTTCTTCAAGAATTTCTCCATCCTGCGGGAAAATATTTTTTCTACAGAGATGGCAGGATACAGATGGGTAAACAGTTCCTGGGCAACGGATATTTTAAGTTATATTACCTTTAATTGGATGGGGTTTATGGGGCTAACTATTTTAGGAGGATTGGTAGTAACTGCCATCTTTTTCTTTTTTGCCAAAGCGGCAAAACTGTCTTTTTGGGAGAAAGCTTTTATTTTTCCGCTAATTTTGTATCTTGAGGAACCTTTAACAGTTGTTTCTTTCCGCGGACATCTGTTATCACTTCTTGCGATTAGCATCTTATATTATCTGTTCAAACTTTTTGAGGAAGGCAACAAAAAGAGTCTTTTTCTTATCCCTCTTCTTTTTATGTTATGGTCCAATTTCCATGGAGAATTCATTTTGGGCTTGGGACTTCTCTTGGGATTTATTGTATTTTATATTATCAGAGTATTTCTCTTGTCATCCCGAGCAAAGTCGAGGGATCTCTTGACTCGTTCAAGCTCGCATTTGCGAGAGATTCCTCTCCGCCAGCTGGCGGATCGGAATGACAAATGTGTCTCTCTGGTAAAGGTATTTATAGGTTCTTTCCTGGCGACTCTGGTTAATCCCTTCTTCATCAGTACTTATATTGAATCACTGCGTCATTTCGGCAATCCCTTCCAGAAATATATTATCGAGTGGCTGCCTTTTGATACCAAATCTTCTCTCTGGTGGACATTTATTGTCTGGGGAATAGTAATTTTACTTAGCCTTATCATCCTTAAAATAAAAAAACAATTAGTTTCTAATTTGCCTTATGTGGGACTGCTTCTTATTCTCTATGGCTTTTCCTTCTGGATGCGAAGATATGCCTGGCCGATGTATTTTATCTCTATCCCAGTGGTAGTCCATTTTTTCCGACTCTTAACTCCCAGAGATAAAAAAATAACCTACTTTTTGCCATCACTTACATTTATACTATTCTATTTTTTTGTAACTTTCATCAAATTCCCCTCTCAACGATTCCAGACTATGAACTGGGAGCGTTATTGTAAACAATACGTCAACTGCTCACCGGAATCGGCAGAATTTCTCAAAAAACAAAAATTAAAAGGAGATCTTCTTTCTTTTTATAATTGGGGCGGCTTCCTGATTTGGAACTATCCGGAGATTAAACCATCAATTGACGGCAGGATGCACTTGTGGCGTGATGAGAAAGGATACAGCGCATTTGCAGATTATTATCCTCTGGAACAAAATTGGAAAGAAGTAGATAAATCAAAATACGATATTGTCTATATGCCTCCTTTTAAACCCATCCATAAACAGATGATGAAATTGGTTGAGGAAAAAAAGTGGAAAATAGTCTATCAGGACGAATATGCTACTATTTTTGTCCGAAGCGGGAAAAAGGTGACATCTTAAATTTCTCCATCAGTGGAACCTCTTGTCCTTTTGCCTGACCTGCTGAAGCTATAACACCAGTCACCGCAGCCAGAGCATTGATCCGGCCATATGCCCAATATCTGCCGGTACCTGCTATTTTATCGCTTGTTGATTCTATCTGTTTTCGCACATTCGAATTACTGGTGCCATATGAGGTAGCCCATACCAAAGCAGCCAGCCCCGCCACGTGCGGAGTAGCCATGGAGGTTCCTGATGCATAGTCATAGCCTAAACTTTTGTTGATGGTATAACGATGGTTGGGAAAAGTAGAATAGATGGAAACTCCCGGAGCGGCTACATCCACCCATCTGCCGAAACTTGACCAGCTGGCTTTTTGATCATTAACATCTGTTGCGGCTACCGCGATAATATTAGTATAATATCCCGGATAAGTAGGAGAACTGTTACCTGAATTTCCTGCCGCGGCAACTAACACCACACCTTTGCCCCAAGCATAATTGATTGCATTTTCGAGGGTTTTTGATTTTGAAGGTCCACCCAAACTCATATTGATTACCTTAGCTCCATTATCTGCTGCCCAAATAATGCAGTTAGTTATCCAGGAATAATATCCGGAACCGCTGTCATCCAAAACTTTCACATTCATAAGAGATGCGTTGTACCCCAAACCGGCAACCCCTAAAGAATTATTTGTTGAAGCTGCTACAATTCCTGCTACATGTGTTCCGTGCCCATAAAGATCATCAACGGTTGAACTGTCTGTACAATTCTTATTATCTTTATCCTGTACTTTTCCGCTTAAATCCTCATGATCCTGATCTATACCTGTATCCAGGATGGCAACTTTGACTCCATCCCCTTTGGAATAATTCCAGGCGCTGTTACTACTTCCTGCTGCCTTCACTTTATACATACCCCACTGCAGATTGTTGACAATACCCGGATCATTAGTCAGTTCCAAAACGGTAGCAATATAATCCGGCTCGGCAAATACGACTCGCGGATCGCGACTTAATTCTTCTATCTTTTTCGCCACCTGGCCTTTTTCTACTCTTAAAATATCAACTCCTGTTCTTTCAATACTTCCGATTTGTGATACTCCCATTAAACGATGGAATTTTAACCTTTCATCTTCAGGTAATGCCGGACGCATCTGTATCAAAACACGTTCATCGGAAAATAAGCCTTCCTGCGCTTTTACAGACAGAGGTTGTAAAAGGAAAAATAGGAAAAGAAAAAAGAATAAGGAAAAAATACCAAAGAATCTTATCCTCATGGTAGTTCAAGCCTACTACTATAATAAGCTCCTGTCAACTGTGATAGATTTACGTAACTGTTCAGACTCGCTGATAATATCATATCAAACTATGTCATCGCGAGCCGTCAGGCGTGGCGATCCCGAACGGAATTAGAGAGTTACAACGGGATTGCTTCGTCGCTAACGCTCCTCGCAATGACATTTGTTGTGTCTTGAAATCTGAGTTCTTACCTGTGATAGAATTACCGATAGTTTGGTTCAATAATATTGCCTATTTTCCCATTTACCGGAATATGCAATAAATTTCCCAAAGCATTGGCCACAACTGCACCTACCCGAAGTCCGGTAAAAGAACCGGGGCCAACATTTACTTTGATTTCTGAAATATCAGCTATTGACAACTTGTTTTTTTTAAGCAGTTTATCTATCATCGGCAACAACACTTGGGAAGTCCAACTGCCGGTCTTTTGCACTAATTCTTTTTTCTTCCCATTGAATTCAATTGCCGCAATTGTCTTCTGATTATCTGAAGTATCAATAAACAGAACCGCTTTTTTTCTCATATTGATAAAATGATTTGAATCATTTTATTAAAAGCTATCAAACTATATCACCCTTATCTATTTTTATAGCGCCCTGCCTGATAGTTTTCCAATGTATAAGCGAACAATCAACTACAGTTGAAACATTGCCTGTTTTACATTCCCCAGATATTACACCGTCTGCTAATTTAACAAGTTCTTCGTCAAGCTCGGCATATGAATATGGAGTAGGCTGTCCGTGAAAGTTGGCAGAAGGGCCTAAAATCGGTACCCCTACACCTTTAATCAGTGCCAAAGCTGTTTCATGATTTGGCATCCGCACCCCAAGATTTTTACCATTGCCCCGCACGAGGGGAGGAACTAAATCTTTTCGGCAGGGATAAATTACAGTCAGTGCACCCGGCCAATATCTGCCCATCAAATGTCGCACATTAGTAGGAAGAGGGGAGAGTAAATATTTTTGCGCCATCCCAATAGAATCTACCAGTACAGGAGTTGCTTGTGAAACGGGCCTTTTTCTTATTTTAAATAATCTTGCAACAGCAATACTGTCATCCATCCTGCATCCGATTCCAAAAGCAGTATCGGTAGGATAAATTACTATCCCGCCCTGTTTTAAAATCTTTATCGCTTCCGTCAATTCTATCATCAATTCTATCATATAGTTAATCCTTCACCTACCAAACTCATGCTATAGCATGAGTTTGGTCAATGATTATTGATATTGACTGATCTGACAAGGTTTTTAAACTTATATCTATCCGTTTTTGTGGCAGATGTTTGTCTAACTTTTCCGCCCATTCTATAGCAACAATCGTATTAAGTCTATACATGGATTCAAAAAATTCTAACTTTTGTATCTCTTTTGTATTTGTCATTCTATATAGATCAACATGCAAAAATCTTTTTATTTTTTGATGATCCAGTTGATAATGTCGCACAATTATGAAAGTAGGAGAGAGAACTCTTTTCCCCGGCAAAAAATAATTTATCAGTCCAGAAACAAACACCGTCTTGCCTGCACCTAAATCTCCATATAAACATATCACTTCCCCACCCTTAAGTTGTGAGGCAATTTTTCGAGCAATGTCTTTAGTTTGTGATGGACTTTTGGAAATGTAATCCATTGATAAAAATAAATCCTAAATCCGAATATCGAAATCACAAACAATATCTAAATGACAGTCAACCTGTCATCCCGACCAAAGTGGAGGGATCTCTAAAAATATTTAGAGAGATTCCTCGACAAGCTCGGAATGACACAAAGTGTCAATTTA